>JADFMW010000044.1 GCA_022563655.1 Pseudomonadota bacterium | reverse complement strand
TGTTCGCGGCGTAAGCCTCGGGGCCGCCGCGGAACACCGCAGTGCCGGCGACCAGCACGTCGGCGCCGGCGGCGACGGCGAGCGCCGCGGTCTCGGCGTTGATGCCGCCGTCGACCTCGATCTCGATCGGGTGTCCTGCGGCATCGATTTTGCGCCTGAGCGCCTCGATCTTGTCGATCGTCGAAGCGATGAAGGATTGGCCGCCGAACCCCGGATTGACGCTCATCACCAGCACCAGATCGACCGCGTCGAGGACGTAGTCGACGGCGTCGATCGGCGTACCGGGGTTGAGCGAAACCCCTGCCTTCAAGCCCCGCGACTTGATCGCCTGAAGTGTGCGGTGCAGGTGTGGCCCAGCCTCCGAGTGAACGGTGATGATATCGGCCCCGGCGTCGGCGAAGGCGTCGATAAAGGAATCGACCGGACTGATCATCAGGTGTACGTCGAACGGCTTGTCGCTATAGGGCTTGAGCGCCTTCACCACGGCCGGGCCGATGGTGATGTTGGGCACGAAATGGCCGTCCATCACGTCGACGTGCAGGTAGTCGGCGCCCGCTTCGCTGACCGCGCGCACCTCGTCGCCGAGCCGGGCGAAGTCCGCGGCCAGGATCGAGGGGGCAACCCGCGGCGGCTTTGGCATGGCGGTGTTGGTAGCAGCTTAGCCGGTGCGCCGCAAGCGCGCGGCGTAGAAGCCGTCGAGCCCGCCGAATTGGGCCAGATGGCAGGGCAGCGTGCGCAGGTCGCCGGCGGCGGTCACGAGCTCGGCAAGGCCGCCGACCTCGGCCGCGGCGACGGGCGCGCGGGCCAGCCGCCGGTCGCGCGCGAGCAGCGCCTCGACGCGGCGCGGACCCTCCTCGGGCTCGAGCGAGCAGGCGCAGTAGACCAGCGTGCCGCCGGGCGCGAGCATGTCGACCGCGGCGGCGAGCAGGCGGTCCTGCAACGCCACGAGGCGGGGAATGTCGGCGGCCGTCTTGAGGTGGACGATGTCGGGGTGGCGCCGGATCGTTCCGGTCGCCGTGCACGGCACATCGAGCAGAACGAAGGGCGCCGGAGCATCCGGCCGCCAGGCGGCGACGTCGGCGGCAACCGTTTTCGCCCCGAGCCGGAGGCGGGCGAGGTTCTCCTCGAGCCGCGCCAGGCGGGGCTCGCGGTCGACCGCGATCACCCGCGCTCCGGCGGCGGCAAGCTGCGCCGTCTTGCCGCCCGGTGCGGCGCACAGGTCGAGAACCGTCTCTCCGGCGACCTCGCCCAACAGCCGCGCCGGCAATGCCGCGGCGGCGTCCTGCACCCACCAAGCGCCCTCGCCATAGCCGGCAAGCCCGCTCACCGCGCCGCCGATGGGTCGCCTCAGCGTTCCCGTCGGCAACACCGTCGCCTCGAGGCGCCCGGCCCAGAGGTCGGCGTCGGCCTTGACCGTGATGTCGAGCGGCGGCTCGGCGAGATGGACGGCGGCGATGGCGGTCGCGGTCGCCTCGCCGTAAGCCGCGCGCCAGCTGTCCCACAGCCACTCGGGGGTGTTGAGCCGGGCGGCGTCCCCGGCGTCCGCGAGAGCGGGGCGTTCGCGCGCGAGGCGGCGCAGAACGGCGTTGACCAGGCCCTTGAACGGCGGCGGCGCGCGCCCAGCGGCCAGCGCGACCATGGTGTCGACGGCGGCGTGCGGCGGCGTGCCGAGGAAGGCGATCTGGCAGGCGCCGAGGCGGAGAATGTTCCTCACCGCCAGGGCCTTGGCCGGGAGCGGGCGGTCGAGCCGGCGCGCGAGCAACGCGTCGATCTCGCCCAGGCGCCTGAGCGTGGTCGCCACCAGCAGCCGGGCGAACGCGCGGTCGCGCGCCGCCAAGCGGGCGAGCCCGGGGTGGTCGGCGATCGCGTCGTCGAGGGGCCGCCTGCGCCCGAGCACCGCCTCGAGCAGGTCGAGGGCGCACGCACGGGCGGATTGCGGCGGTCCAGGCATCGCGCCGGTCTAGCCCAAGTCGCGCACCCGTGTCGATGGCCGCGTGGCCGGCGCGCCCGGCGGGCGAGCGCCAATGAGTTCGCGCCAGGAACGGCAGCCGGATGGCGGGGTCAGGGCGCCGACGAACGTTGCCGTGAGAGGCTACTGGATAAAGTCGTCGCGGGTGAACAGGGCGACAAGCTGTATACCGTGTTTCGAGAGGTTCTCTTCAGCCCCCTCGAGGCGATCGACGACCGTCACGACCTTGGTCACCGTGCAACCCAGCTCGCGCACGGCCTCGACGGCGCGCAGCACCGAGCCCCCGGTGGTCGTCACGTCCTCGACCAGCGCGACGTTGGCGCCCGGCTCCAGATTGCCCTCGATCAGTTTTTTCGTGCCGCGTTCCTTGGGTGACTTGCGCACGAAGAACCCCGCGACCGGCTTGCGCCCGAAGCTTCGTTCGACAACGCTGGCCGTGATCGGGATGGCGCCCAGTTCGAGGCCGCCGACGTAATCGACGTGCTCGCCTTCGAGGGCGTCGAGGATCGCATCGGCGATCAGCCGCGAGCCTTCGGGGTCGAAAGCCACGGGCTTGATGTCGAAGTAGAAGCCGCTGGTGCTGCCCGAGGCGAGTCGATAGGAGCCGCCCCGGCTCAACGCCTTATCGGTAATGATCCGGAGCAGCCGCTCGCGCCTTTGTTCGACGGGCTGCGTAACGGCGGGCGCATCGTCGAGCATGGTGGGCCTCCGCCGCATTCCGCGGCACGGGTCTTTTCACATTTGCGGCAGGATACCCATTCGAACTTGCGAGCGAAAGGTCCATGCCTCTCGACCGTGGCCGCGGCAGAAGATCGGCTCTCGACGGCGCGCACAGCCGAGACGAATAGTTCTTGATTCGTTCGCAAACGTATGAGATACTTGCGGTCGCGCAATCTCCTCGGCTACTCGCCTAATGATATATATTGGCGAGGGCGTGTTAGCGGCCGCTTCGCAGGCGGCGCGGCCGGCGCGGCATCGCGATGGGCGGACGGCGGATGGCCAAGATGGCGGCAAGACCGGCGGCAAGCGGGCGAGAGAGGTATCGCGGTTGGCGCAACGCGGCGATCACGGGCGCCTTGCTTGCGGCGATCGTCGCGGCCGGCCGCGGCTGGCCCGGCGCCGGCGACGTGGTGCCGGGCCCCGTGCCGGCCCGCGTCGTCGCGGTAATCGACGGCGACACCATTACCGTGCGCGCCCGCATATGGCTCGGGCAGGACGTCGAAACCCGGGTTCGCCTCATGGGTGTCGACGCGCCGGAGCTGCGCGGCGCGTGCCCGCGCGAGCGCGCGCTCGCCGTGGCCGCCCGCGACCTCATGGTCGCGACCGTCGGCGGGGCCGAGGTCACCCTGACCGAGATTCGCTACGACAAGTTCGGCGGCCGCGTCCTTGCCCGCGTCGAGAGCGCGGCGGGCGAAAACCTAGCGGCGCTGCTCATCGACGCCGGCCTGGGCCGGGCGTACGACGGCGGCAGGCGCGCATCCTGGTGCGACGCGGCGGCGCTTGGGCGCTGACTCGCGCCGCCGGCGGCGGCATGTGCTAGCATGGTGTTCATGAGGCGCGCCCTCGTGATCCCGGTCCTTGCCGGGTTGCTGTTTGCCGCGGGGTGCAACGAGGTCGGCGAGATCGGCGAGGTCGACCTGGTCGGTGTGGCCGACGAGGTCGGCGCGGTCGACAAGGTCGGCCCGGTTGCGAGCCGCCCGCCGGCGCCCGATGCCGTGGGCCGGCTCGCCGAGGCGGGCGACGCCCAAGCGCAGGTCGCGCTCGGCTGGATGCACGAAACCGGCTACGGGGCCGAGCTCGACCCCGTTGCGGCGTGGGGCTGGTACCGCCGCGCGGCGGCGCAGGGCAACCCCCTCGGGCAGTACGCGTTGGCCGGACTTTACCTGCGTGGCGTGGGGACGCAGCGAGACTACGCCAAGGCCGCGGCGTGGTACCGCAAGGCCGCCGGCCAAGGCAACGCCAGCGCCCAGTACAAGCTGGGCTACATCTACGAGCACGGCCTTGGCGTCGACCGGGATTACAAGGCGGCGGCCGAGTGGTACGTGCGCGCCGGGCGCGGCTGGCGCGAAGAGGGCGCCTATCCCATGGGGGCCGAGCGCGTCGTCGGTCCCCTGCCCCGGCCGCCGGTGCTCACCCCGCCGCCGCGCGAGCCGCCGCCGGCACCCGGTGAATTGGCGTCGAGAACCCTCAAGCCGCCGCCGGGGCCCGAGAGATCGACGCAGGCCAGCCGCGAGCCGCCGCCGCGCCCCGAAGAACCGAAGCAGACGAGCCGCGAGCCTCCGGGGCCCCGGGAATATCCGTCGAGAACCTTTGCACCGCCGCGCGAGCCGCCGTCGCGAATCGTGAGATCGGCGCGGGCCAACCGCGAACCGGCGCGCGAACCGCCGCGCGAACCGGCGCGCGAACCGCCGCCGCGGCCCGAAGCCCCCGCGCCGGCGCAACGCCAGACGGCGGCGCTCCCAGCCGCCCCCACCGCGGCGCCGAAGCCATCGGCGGCGGCCGCCGCGCCCGAGCGGGCGGCGCTCGCAACGGGCGGCGTGCAACCGGCGCCACCCGCGGCGCCAAGCGCGCCATCCGCGGCGCCAAGCGCGCGCCCCGGCGGTGCGTGGGTGCACATCGCCTCGTTCCGCACCCGGCGCTACGCGCGCAAGCACTGGGAAGAGCTTACGCGCCGCCATGCCGACCTGCTCGGCGGGCGCGAGCTCGATCTCGCGCGCGTCGACCTCGGCGCGGAGAAGGGCGTGTGGATTCGCGTTCGCGCCGGCCCGCTGCCCGACCTCGACGCCGCCAAGGCCCTATGCCGCCGGCTGCGCGCCCGCGATCTCTACTGCGCGGCGCAGAAGCAGTAATTAGGGACAGTATATAGTTCTTGGCTATCTCGGACGACGACCAAAACTATATACTGCCCCCAATTTCAGGCCCTAATTTCCTGCCGGCTACGCGTAAACCCAAGCGGAAAGCGCTCTAGGAGCTAACGGCCCACGGATCGAGACCGGGCGAGCGGAGCCATGCGTCAAGCCTGATTTAGCTACCCTTCCTCGCCGAAACGCTTCAGGTCCTCGGGGGCCTCCTTGGTCGCGACCTTTTCCTTGCCTTGCACGAGGACGCGGATTTCCTCGACGACGTCGGGGTTGGCCAGCGTCGTGACGTCGCCGATGTCGAGGGTGTTGGAGATCGCCGCCAGCACCCGGCGCATGATCTTGCCCGAGCGCGTTTTGGGCATGTCGGGCACGATGTAGACGTGCTTCGGCCGGGCGATCTTGCCGATGGTCCCCTCGATCGCCTTCACGACTTTCGCTTCGGTTTCCTTGTTGGCTTCGAAGCCCGGCTTGAGCGAGACGTAAATGTCGGGTGTCCGGCCCTTGATCTCGTCGGCGACGGGAACGACCGCCGCTTCCGCGATCTCCTCGACCATCAGAGCGGCGGACTCCAGCTCCTTGGTTCCCAGACGGTGGCCGGCGACGTTGATGACGTCATCGATCCGGCCCAGGATTCGGTAGTATCCGTCCGCCGCCTGCGTGGCGCCGTCGCCGGCCAGGTAGGGCCAGTCGCGCCAGTCCTTGCTCTTCGGGTCCTTGCAGTACTTCGCATAGTAGGTGTCGACGTAGCGCTGGCGATCTTTCCAGATGGTCTGGAACGACCCCGGCCAGGGGTTCCGGATGCAGATGTTTCCCGCTATTCCCGAGCCGGTCTCGATCTCGTTGCCGTCGTCGTCGTAAATGACCGGATGGATCCCCGGCACGCCGGGACCGGTGCTGCCCGGCTTCATCGGCGTGAGCGCCGGAACGGTGCTGCACAGGAAGCCGCCGTTTTCGGTCTGCCACCAGGTGTCGACAATGACCGCCTCGCCCTTGCCGACGACCTCGTAGTACCACTTCCACACCTCGGGCTCGATCGGCTCGCCGACCGTCGTCATGTGCTTGAAGTGGTAGTCGTACTTGGCGGGCTCGTCGGGGCCGGCCTTGCGCAACATGCGGATCGTCGTCGGCGCGGTGTGGAAGATGTTGACGTCCAGCCGCTCGGCGATGCGCCACGGCCGCCCGGCGTCCGGGTAGACGGGCACGCCTTCGTAGATGACGCTCGAGGCGGCGAGCGCCAGCGGCCCGTAGACGATGTAGGAATGGCCGGTGATCCAGCCGATGTCGGCCATGCACCAGTAGACGTCCTCGGGGTGGATATCCTGGATGTACTTCGAGGTGCCGGCGACGTAGGCCATATACCCCCCGATGCTGTGCTGGCAGCCCTTGGGCTTTCCCGTCGTGCCGCTGGTGTACATGAGGAACAGGGGATCCTCGGCGGGCATGGAAACCGGATCGACCCGCCGGCCGGCGAAGTCCTTGAGCAGGTCGTTGACGATGTAGTCACGGCCCTTGACCAGCGGCGTCTTGGAGACGGATTTCCCGGGATAGCGTTGCCATATCAGCACCTTGTCGACCGATTGCCCGAGTTCCCCTGCGGCCTCGACGGCGATGTCGGCGTTGACCTTGTGATCGATCATCGCGCCATTGCGGTGGTAGCCGTCGACGGTGATCAGCACCGTGCTTCCCGAGTCGGCGATCCGGCCGGCGCACGACTGGCCGCTGAACCCTCCGAAGACCTCGGAATGAATGATGCCGAGCCGGGCGCACGCGAGCATGGTGATCGGCAGCTCGGGGGTCATCGGCATGTGAAGGGTGACCCGGTCGCCGGCCTTGAGCCCGGCGAAATCCCTAAGCAGCGCGGCGAATTCGTTCACCCTGACGTAGAGCTCGCGATAGGTCAGGGCGACGAGCGGCTCGTCCTCGGGCTCGGGCACGAATAGGATGGCCGCCTTGTTCTTGTACTTCGGCAGGTGCCGATCGACGCAGTTGTAGCAGGCGTTGATGCGCCCGCCGACGAACCACTTCCAGCACGGCGCGTCGCTGGTATCCAGCGTCGTGTGCCAGTACCGGTCCCAGCTCAGCAGGTCGGCGTATTCCTTGAAGCATTCCGGGAAGTTGTCGAGGGCGAACCGTTCGTAGACACTGGGATCGGCCAGGTTGGCCTGGGCGATGAATCGCGGGGAAGGGTGGATGAGCGCCTCCTCCTTCCAGTGGACCGCAATTTGCGCCTCGCTGGTCTCGGCCGACGCGACTGGCTCTCGATCGCTCATCTCCCGTCCCCCCCTTTATGAAACTTATGAAGCTGCTGGGCGGCGATTATCCGCACAAACCGGCGTCGCGGCAAGCCTCGAGCCGCGCACCCAGTCGCGCGTACAGTCGCGCGCTCAGGGCTCGACGCCGCCCATCGCGCACAAGGCCGCCCACTGCCGCTCGCTCAGCGGCGCCACCGAAAGCCGCGACTGGCGCACCAGCGCGAGGTCCCCGAGCCTGGGATCGGCTTTGATCCGGGCCAGGCTCACGGGCGTCTCGAGCGGCTTGACGGGGGCCACGTCGACCATGCCGAACCGGCCCGAGGGGTCGGTCGGGTCAGGATAATACTCCTTGACGACCTCCATGACGCCGACGATCTCGCGCGCCTTGCCCGAGTGGTAGAAGAAGGCGCGGTCGCCCAGCTTCATCGCCTTCATGTTGTTGGCGGCCTGGTGATTGCGCACGCCGTCCCACCAGTCGCGCCCCTCGGCGACGAGCTCGGCCCAGGCGTAGCTCTCGGGTTCGGACTTCATCAGCCAGTACGCCATGCCCCGCCTCCCAAGCCGCCTGCCCGTGAGGGCCCCGCGACAAACCTGCCGCCGACCCTCGGCCCGGCCCGAAGCGCCGAACTCTACCCGAGCCCGGGGCGCCGTTCCAGCGGGTTCAAGGCCGGGCGGCTAGCGGCGCGGAGACAGTTAGCGGGTTTGCGCTTTATGGCGCCGGCCCGGGCGGCTACGGTGCGGCTACGGTGCGGCTACGGTGCGGGCGGTTCGGCAACCACTCGGCGGCCATACGACGCCCATAACGGCATCGTCAACCCTAAGAGACCCTAAGAGCCCAAGAAACCCCAAGAGGAGGTCCGCGATCATGCAGCTCCAGCTCAGCACCTGGCAGGAGGTTGAAGGCTATCTCGCCAACTCGACGGGCGTCATCGTGCCCATCGGCTCTACCGAGCAGCACGGCCCGACCGGCCTCATCGGCACCGACACGATCTGCGCCGAGGTCATCGCGCGCCGCGTCGGCGAGGCGGTGGACGCGATGGTCGCGCCGGCCATCGCGGTCGGCATGGCCGAGCACCACATGGCGTTCCCGGGCACCGTGACCTATCGGCCCTCGACCCTAGTCCGGGTGATCTGCGATTACGTGCTGTCGCTGGCGCGCCACGGGTTTCAGCGCGTGCTCTTCGTCAACGGCCACGGCGGCAACATCGCCACCGTCAACGCCGCCTTCTACGAGACCTATGCCGCCGCCGAGGCGCGCGCGGGCGCGAACGCCCGGGACCTGCGCTGCCGGCTCCTCAACTGGTGGATGAGCGAGCCCGTGCGCAAGCTGTGCCGGGAGCTCTACGGCGACCGCAACGGAAGCCACGCCGCGGCGTCGGAAATCTCGGTCACTCAGTTCGCCTATCCCGACGCCATCAAACGCGCGCTGCTGGACCCGCCGTTGGCGCCGGGCGGCGGATTCTACGGACCCGAGGACTTCCGCCGGCGCTTTCCCGACGGCCGCATCGGCTCGGACCCTTCGCTCGCGGCGCCCGAGCACGGCGAGCGCCTGATCGCCGCGGCGGTCGAGCACATTGCCGCCGAGTACCGCGACTTCATGGCCGCCGACTAGGGCGCCGCTCAGGCGGCCGCGACCCGGTCGGCGAGCGTGTAGTCGCGCTCGACGGCGGCGACGCGGATGCGGAAGTCGGCAAAGATCTCGTCCTTGCCCCGCGCCTGGGCGAGGAGGTGGCCGGCGTGGCGGCGCCAGGCGGCGACGGCGGCCTCGTCGCGCCAGAACGACAGCGAGACGTACTTGTCCGGGTTCACCGTGCTTTGGAAGCGCTCGACCGAGACGAAACCGTCGATGCGCTCGAGGTCGGGCTTCAGGGCCGCGGCGAGGTCGAAGTAGTCGCCGGCCCGGCCCTCGTTGATGGTGACTTCGAAGATCACCGCGATCATCGCCTTCTCCTTAAGCTCGTCATCGGGCCAGGGTAGCAACCACGGCCCGGGCGGGGAAAGACCCCGCGTCGCCGGCGCCACGGCGGACGCATTCCCAACGCACCCGCGGCGACGTACGATCTCGGCGATGCGCACCGTGCTCCTCGCCCTTGCCGTCCTATTGTCCGTCTTGCCCCGGCCCGGGGCCGCGGAGCCCGGCTTGGATTTGGTGGACATCCCGGGCGGTGAGCTGGCGATGGGCGATGCGGCCGGCGAGGCCGACGAGGCGCCGCGCACCGTCGCCGTCGGCCCGTTCCGCATCATGCGCCACGAGGTGACCAACCGGGAGTTCGCCGCCTTCCACGAGACGGATGCCGCAGCCGGCCGCCGCACCGACCCCGAGCGCGCCGGCGCGGGCTGGGTGTGGACGCGCCGGTGGCGCTCGGTGCAGGGCGCCGACTGGCGCCATCCCTTCGGCCCGGAAAGCAGCATCGCCGGCCGCGGGGACCATCCGGTGGTCCAGGTCAGCGCCCGCGACGCGGCCGCGTTCTGCGCCTTCCACGGCCTTCGCCTGCCCACCGAGGCCGAGTGGGAGTTCGCCGCCCGCGGGCCCGAATGGCGGCGCTACCCGTGGGGCGACGCGAGCCCCGAGGAGGGAGGCCGGCGGCGCGCCAACTTCGGCACGGTGGAGTGCTGCGCCGCCGATGATGCGGACGGCCACCTCGAGACCGCGCCGGTGGGGCGCTTTCCCTCGGGCGCCTCGCCGTTCGGCGTCATGGACATGGCCGGCAACGTGTGGGAGTGGACGGCGAGCCGCCTGGCGGGAGCGCCGGATCGGGTGATCTTGAAGGGCGGCGGCTGGGGCAACGACGCCTACTGCCTGCGCATCGGCTACCGCCACACCAACCCGCCCGACATCGGGCTCGGCATGGTCGGGTTCAGATGCGCCGGCGCCGCGCCGTGAGCGCCGCCCATGCCTTCACGCCAGCGGGCGGCGAGGCTTCGACGCCTATCGAAGCAGGCGCCTCTGAAGCAGGCTTTCCATGTCCCGGCGGCCGTCTAGGACGCAGTGGATCACGACTTCATCGCCAAGAACCTGGTAGATGACACGATACGGCGCGTGATGAACCTCTCGGTATTGCGTGATCCCTAGGTCTCTCAGTTCCTTGGGCACATTCCCGCGTGCCGGCGGTTCGGCCAGACCGTTGCAGAGCTCTTCCAAGGCATCCAGGATCCGATCGGCGCGTTCCGGCGAGTCGCTGAGCGCGATGTACGAGTGGATGTCCTCGATGTCTCGTTCGGCATCCTCGACGAGAAGAACCCGAAACGCCATGGAGCGGATCAGGCCATGGAGCCGATCAGGTCTTCACGCGCCCGCGGATATCGGCAAAGGCGTCCCCGGCGGGTCGGACCTTCCCGTCCTCCAGGCTTTTGGCGCTCACCGCCAGCATCTTCAGTAGCGCCAGGGTTTCCTGGGTTTGCTCATAGCTTGCGATGTCCTGGAGGACCGCCTTGGCCTCGCCATGCAGGGTGATGACCAGTGGGTTCCGCCGTTCGCCAAGCGTGCGGATGACCTCGGCGGCGTGGGCCTTGAGATGGCTGATGGACTTGACTTGCCCGGAAAGTTTCATGGTTACGTTTCCTCAGGACGGGAAGACCACTTTTAGTCCTTTTTTAGGTCGAAATCAACCCCACGTGATGCAGCCTCGCGCCGGCGACGGGAAGTGAACACCGCCTAAGCCTTCACGCCGGCGCCGGTGGCGGGCGGGGCGTGCGCGTCGAGGGGCCAGCGGGCGCGCGGCGCGGCGTCGAGCGAATCGACGAGCCCCAGCCTGAGCCGCTCGATCCCGGCCCAGGCGATCATCGCCGCGTTGTCGGTGCACAGCTCGGGCGGCGGCGCGATGAGCCTGAGGCCCTCGGCCGCGGCGACTTGGGCGAGGCGCGCGCGCAGCGCCTGGTTGGCGGCGACGCCGCCGGCGACGACCAGCGCACCGCCCCGTGGGCCGTTCTGTGGGCAGCGCTCGCGGAATACGGCGGCGGCATTGGCCGTGCGCTCGGCGAGCACGTCGCCGACGGCGGCCTGGAAGCTCGCGCACAAGTCGGCGACGTCGCGGTCCGTGAGCGGCCCCGGCGGCAGCGCCTCGAAGGCGTGGCGCACCGCGGTCTTGAGGCCCGAGAACGAGAAGTCGCAGCCGGGCCGGCCCCTGAGCGGCCGCGGCAGGGCGAAGCGGCCGGCGTCGCCATCCGCGGCGGCGCGCTCGACCGCGGGGCCGCCGGGGTAGCCCAGGCCCAGCAGCCTGGCGACCTTGTCGTAGGCCTCGCCGACGGCGTCGTCGATCGTGGTGCCGAGGCGGACGTAGCGTCCCACCCCCTCGACGATCAGGAGCTGGCAGTGGCCGCCCGAGACGAGCAGCAGCAGGTAGGGGAACGCGATGTCGTCGGTCAGGCGAACGGTCAGCGCGTGGCCCTCGAGGTGGTTGACCGCCGCGAGCGGGATGGCGTGCACGGCGGCGATCGCCTTGGCGGTCATCAGGCCGACCATGACGCCGCCGATCAGCCCGGGGCCGGCCGTGGCCGCGACGCCGTCGAGCTCGGCGAAGCCGACGCCGGCCTCGGCGAGCGCCGCGGCGACCAAGCCGTCGAGGCAATCGACGTGGGCGCGCGCGGCGATCTCGGGCACCACGCCGCCGTAGGGGCGGTGGTCGTCGTGTTGGGCGCGCACCAGGTTGGCGAGCACCGCGCGGTCGTCGCGCACCACCGCGGCGCAGGTCTCGTCGCAGCTGGTCTCGATGCCGAGGACGATCATCGGTCGCTACCGATCCTCCGCGCCGTTGTTCTCCGCGCCGTTGTTCTCCGCGCCGTTGTTCTCCGGGCCGTTGTTCTCCGGGCCGGTCGGCTCCGCGTCGGTCCGCGCCGCGCGCTCCGACAGGCGGTCCTCGGGCCGGCGGTAGACCTTCGCGCTTTCCTTGCGTTTTTGGCCCAGCGCGCGGCGCAGCCGCCACGACGGGTCGCGCGGCTTTCGCGGCTCCTGTTTTTGCACCATGTCCAGTTACACCCGAGGTGGTCGGCCAGCGGGACCGCGCCGCTACTGTACCCGATCGGGCACACCGAACCACTTCCCATGTCGCGACGCAGAGAGTAGAGCTTGGCCATGACGGTGCAGACGCGCATCGGCCCTTGTCGCGACGCAGAGAGTAGAGCTTGGCCATGACGGTGCAGATTCGCATCGGCGCCCGCGCCAGCCCGCTCGCCCGCGCCCAGGCCGAGGAGGTGCGCCAGCGCCTCTGCGCCGCGCACCCCGACCTTGCCGAGCCCGGCGCCGTCGAGATCGAGGCGATCAAGACCACCGGCGACCGCGTGCTCGACCGGCCGCTCGCCGACATCGGCGGCAAGGGGCTGTTCACCAAGGAGATCGAGGAGGCGCTGCTCGCCGGCGCGGTCGACATCGCGGTTCATTCCATGAAGGACGTGCCGACGTGGCTGCCCGACGGGCTCGTCGTCGCCTGCCTGCCGCCGCGCGAGGACCCGCGCGACGTGCTGCTTGCCACCGGCGCCGCGACGATCGCCGCGCTGCCCGCGGGCGCTCTCGTCGGCACCGCGTCCCTGCGCCGCAAGGCCCAGCTGTTGATGGGCCGGCCCGACCTCAAGGTGGCGCCGGTGCGCGGCAACGTCCACACCCGGTTGCGCAAGCTCGCGGCGGGCGAGGTCGATGCGATGCTGCTCGCGCTCGCGGGCCTCAGGCGGCTCGGCCTCGACGGCAAGCTCGACGCCGCCGTGCTCGACCCGTCCGAGATGCTGCCGGCGGTGGGCCAGGGCGCCATCGGCGTCGAGTGCCGCGACAACGACGACCGCGTGCGCGCGCTGCTCGCGCCCGTCAACCACGCGCCGACGGCGGCCGCGGTGGGCGCCGAGCGCGCGCTGCTGGCCGAGCTCGACGGCTCGTGCCGCACGCCGATCGCGGCGCTCGCCGAGATCGACGGCGACGACATCCTCCATTTGCGCGGCCTGGTGGCCAAGCCCGACGGCAGCGCCGCGCACACCGCGAGCCGCCGCGGTCCGGCGGCCGACGCCGCCGCCCTCGGCGCCGACGCGGGGCGCGAGCTGCGCGCCGCGGCCGGTCCCGGCTTCTTCGACGGCGATGGCTGAGCGCCCATGCGCGTGCTGATCACCCGGCCGAGCGAGGACGCGCGGGCGCTTGCCGAGGCGCTGGCCGGCCGCGGCGTCGAGGCGATCGTCGAACCCCTGCTCGAGATCGCGCCGCTGCCGGCCGACGACCTCGACCTCGGCGGCGCCCAGGCGATCCTGCTGACCAGCGCCAACGGCGCGCGCGCGCTTGCAGCGGCGACGCCCAGGCGCGACCTCCCGGTGCTCGCCGTCGGACAGGCGACCGCCGCGGCCGCGCGCACCGCCGGATTTCGCGACGTCGCGGCTGCCGGGGGCGACGTCGCGGCGCTCGCGGCGATGGCGGACGAGCGCTGCGCCCCCGCGGCCGGCCCGCTGGTCCACGTCTCGGGCAGCGTCGTCGCCGGCGACCTCGGCGGCCGGCTTGCCGCGCGCGGCTTTACCGTGCGCCGCGTCGCGCTGTACGAGGCGCGCCCCGCCGCGGCGCTGTCGCCCGCGGCCGCGACGGCGCTGTCGCAAGGCGTCCTCGACGCGGTGCTGCTCTTTTCCCCCCGCACGGCGAAGGCGTTTGTTACGCTGGCCCAACAGGCGGGCCTCGCGGCCACCTTGGGGCGCGTCCGGGCGCTGTGCCTGAGCGCGGCGGTGGCCGATGCGGCGCGGGCCGTGGCGTGGCGCGACGTGTGCGTCGCCGCCCGGCCCGACCAGGCTGCTCTGCTCGCCTTGGTGGCGCGGTAAGGGCGCCGGCCGCGACCGGGTGTGACCGGGCGCGAAGGGACTCAGATGGCGAAGCGTCGCGAAGAGCAGCAAAACCGGACCCACCCCCCCAGCGAGCGGGCAAAGGCAAAGCCCGTGCCGGCACACCGGGGCCGCTGGCTCGGCCTCGTCGGCGGCGGTGCGGCCCTCGTCGTGGCGGTGGCGCTCGGCGCCGCCTACCTTGCCTGGCCGGACCTACGATCCCGCCTTGCGGGCGATCGCCAGGCGGCCGACTCGGCCGCGCCCGAAGCCGTCGCGGCACGGGCGGACTCGATGGCGGGCGACGACGCCGCGCGCCTCGACGGCCTCGGCCAACGGCTCGCCACCCTCGGCGACCGGCTTACGACGCTTGAAGAGGCGCCGCCCGACGAGAGCGATCTCGCCGCGCGCGTGGCGGCGATAGAGGAACGAGCCGCCGCGGGGGCGCCGCCGGACGACGGCGGCGTCGCGGCCGGCCTGGCCGAGCG
>JADFMW010000043.1 GCA_022563655.1 Pseudomonadota bacterium | reverse complement strand
CCTGCGCGTTTCCACTCTTCCCAAAAAGACGGATTGATCGCTTTGATTCCATTAGGATTACGGATATGTGTGCTGTGATACATGCCTTGATGAAACAGGAAGGCGTTGGGATTTTGCTTCGCGAATGGATCGGTAAGAACAGTGCTGATATAGCCGAGATTGATGTAAGGGCAGTGTTCTTCTTTGCCGTCAAAATGTGGAGGGAGATCACCGGTGTCCATAAAATACATTTTTTGAATGTCCTTGTAGGCGCGCATTTCGCCGGCAGACCATGGCGTAGATGTAGGCGACGGCTCCGGCAGGCTCCAAGCGTGCGCGCACTCGTGCGTGACGACGGCCTTGACGGAATCCAAACTGCCGTATGCCCCCGAAACGCATATGAACCAGGGCCGCCCGTCGGGGTCCGGTGCGGGGCCGCACGTGCCCAGAATTTGGAGCCCCATGCCGACGAACGTGCAGGCCTCGACGCAGTATTCAGCGGCCGGCGGCGCGATGGTGGAAAGCACATCGGCCACCAGCGCGCCGTGGCCGAGGTCTACGGCGTCCGGATGGCAGGGGTAACAACCTGGATCCTGCGGCGCGGCGTCTATCTCGCCAACTTTCCGACCCTTCATCGCAAGATCAGGGTGCTCTTCGAATGGATCTGGGTGTGTCTGTTTCCGGCGGACATCGCCCACCTCAGCCTGTCCCGCACGACCGATCTCCGGTCCGCCGGCCGCCAGTCCGACGAAGCCCCGACGAAGCGCCGATGACGGCTTCGCGTCGGCGATGATGACGACGGACCCCCCGTTTGGGCCGCGTATGCCGGAGCTCCGGGGCAAAGCTGCTTGCGAACGCCGCTGCTCATTTCGATGGTGGCCCGGTCGCGTGGGCTTTCCTTGTCGGCACCGATCGTGTCAAGCTCCTCGCGCCCGATCACCGAGCCCGGCAATTTGGCGAACGCCATCAGCCGGGTTGCGCCGGTGGCCATATAGTGCGCCGAGCGAAATCGGAAGCCCGCGGCCCCGAGACGAGGAGACCGACCGATGAAGCTGATCTCGGTCAACGTTTCGCTCCCCAGGGAGGTCCCGCACAAGGGCAAGACCGTCAGCACCGGCATCTTCAAGCAGCCGGTCGAGGGCCGGGTCATGCTTCGGGCGCTCAACCTCGACGGCGACGGCCAGGCCGATCTCATCGGCCACGGCGGGCCCAACCGGGCGGTCTACGCGTACTCGATCGAGAACTACGCGCACTGGGAGCAGGAGCTCGGCCGCGGCGACTTCGCCATGGGTCAGTTCGGCGAGAACTTCACCGTCGAGGGCATGCTCGACGACGCGGTCCACGTCGGCGACGTCTTCCGCGTCGGCGGCGCGCTGGTCCAGATCAGCCAGCCGCGCGTGCCGTGCTACAAGCTCGGCATCAAGATGGGCGTCGAGGGGTTCGAGCGGACGTTCCTGGCCAGCGGGCGCATCGGCTTCTACTTCCGCGTCGTCGAGGAAGGCGAGGTCGGCGCCGGCGACGCGATCGAGCGCGTGACGGCCGATCCCGAGCGCATGACGGTTCGCCAGATCAGCAACCTGCTCTATTTCGACACCGATAACTTCGACGATACCCGCAGGGCGCTGCGCATCGAGGCGCTGTCGCCCGGCTGGAAGGGCTCGTTCGAGGAACGCCTGGCCAAGGGCACCCGCGCGGCCCGGCCGCGCGAGCGCCTCCGCACCCTCGTCGTCGACCGCAAGGCGCCGGAAAGCGAGACCATCACGTCGTTCTACCTGGTGCCCGAGGACGGCGAGGCGCTGCCCGCCCATGCGCCGGGCCAGTTCCTCACCCTGAAGCTCGACATCCCGGGCCAGCCCGAGCCGGTGACGCGTACCTACACGATTTCCGACAGCCCGAACAAGGGCTATTACCGATTGAGCATCAAGCGCGAGCCCGCGCCCAAGGACCGGCCGGACCTGCCGCCGGGCCTCTCGTCCAACTACTTCCACGACCGGGTCGAGCCCGGCGCCAGGTTGCGGGTGCTGCCGCCGCGCGGCAAGTTCGTCCTCGACCCCTGGGGCGCGCGGCCCGTGGTCCTGGTGAGCGGCGGCGTCGGCCTCACCCCGACGATCAGCATGCTCAACGCCATCGTCGAGGCGGGCTCGAGGCGGCCCGTGTGGTTCGTCCACGGCGTCCGCAACGGGCGCGAGCACGCCATGGGCGCCCACGTCCGCCGGATGGCGGCCGAGAACGCCAACGTTCGGGCGCACATCAGATACAGCCAGCCGGGAGCCAACGACGTCGCGGGCCGAGACTACGACAGCCGGGGCCGCGTCGATGCCGACCTGCTGCGCGGCCTGCTGCCGGGCAACGACTTCGACTTCTACCTGTGCGGCCCGACGCCGTTCATGAAGTCGCTCTACACCGGGCTGCTGGCCTGGGACGTCCCCGAGGCGCGCATCCACTACGAGTTCTTCGGCCCGGCCGCGGTGCTGAAGCCCCCGCCCGAGGCGGACGCGGCCGCGGCGGTGGAGCGGCTCGCCGAGTGTTCCAGCGACATCGAGGTCAGGTTCGCGCGCTCGGGCTTGACCGCCAACTGGAACGCGTGTCTCGGCAGCATTCTCGAGCTCGCCGAGGCGCACGGCCTGAGCCCCGCCTTCAGCTGCCGCTCGGGCATCTGCCACACCTGCATGTGCGCGCTCGAGGACGGCGAGGTCGACTACGTCGAGGAGCCGCTGGAGCCGCCCGATCCCGGCTGCGTGCTGATCTGCTGCTCCAAGCCCACCACCAACGTGGTGGTCGACGCCTGATCCCCCGTCAGAGGGCGGCGGCTTATTCGGTGTCGTCGGCCCCGTAGCGCTGCTCGGCCTCGTCGTAGGCCGGGAAGCCGACGATCTCGCGCAGCGCCGCGAAATCGGTGAGCCGCTCGGCCGGCGTGCCGGCCTTGAGCGCCGCCAGCGCATCGTCCATCGCGCACACCGCGGCGCAGAGCAGCGTCACCGGGTAGACGGCGATCTTGTAGCCGATCTCCTCGAGCCGCGCCGGCGGCAGCACGGGGGTGTCGCCCTGCTCGACCATGTTGGCCATCGTCGGCCCCGGAACGCCGGCGCAAAACGCGCGCATCTCGTCCTCGTTGCGCGGCGCCTCGAGGAACAGGATGTCGGCGCCGGCCTCGGCGAAGGCGCGCGAGCGCCACAGCGCCTCGTCCATGCCGTGCGTCGCGCGGGCGTCGGTGCGCGCCATGATCAGGATGCCGGCGCCCTCGTCGCGGGCGTCGGCGGCGGCGCGGATGCGCCCCAGCGCTTCGCCGCGCCCCACCACCTCCTTGCCGCGCGTGTGGCCGCAGCGCTTCGGCAGCACCTGGTCCTCGATCATGACGCAGGCGAAGCCGGCCTCGGCGTAGCCCTTGACGGTGCGCTTGACGTTGAGCGCGTTGCCGTACCCGGTGTCGCCGTCGCCGATCACCGGAATCGACACCGCGCCGCAGATGTTGCGGCCCTGGTCGACCATCTCGCCGTAGGAGATGAGCCCGGTGTCGGGCATGCCGAGCCGCGTCGCCGTGACGGCGAAGCCGCTCATGAAGGCGAGCGGGAAGCCCGCCCGCTCGATCAATCTGGCCGACAGCGCGTCGAAGCAGCTCGGCATGAGGCGCAGCCCGGGCTGGTGCAACAGCGCGCGAAGCTTTTCCGCGGCGGGGGTCATGGCGCTTTACTGCGCGATCGGCGTGATCATGCGGCCGAGCCGGCGGCCGCCGAAGAGGTGGACGTGGAAGTGCGGCACCTCCTGGCGCCCGTCCTCCCCATGGTTGGACAGGAACCGGTAGCCGCTCTCCGCCACCCCTTGGTCGCGCGCGATCTTGCCGACGGCGCGGACGAAGGCGACGATTTCCTCGTCGGGCGCGTTGGCGGCGAAGTCGTCCATCGACACGTACCGCCCCTTGGGGACGACGAGCACGTGGACCGGCGTCTGCGCATTGATGTCGTTGAACGCGAGCACGTGCTCGTCCTCGTAGACCTTGTCGCAGGGCACCTCGCCGCGCAGGATGCGGGCGAAGATGTTGGTGTCGTCGTAGGCCATGGCGTCTCGCTCCCGGTGTCCGTGACTCTCGCGCTCGGCCGACCTCGATGGCGCTCTACTTCGCCGTTCGCGCCGCTTTCTCGGCCAGGCCCGAGACGCCGCGCCGGCGCTCGAGCTCGGCGAACACCTCGGCGGGGGTCACCCCGGCGTCGGCCCACAGCAGCAACAGGTGGAACAGCAAGTCGGCGCTTTCGCCGACGACCTCGGCGCGCACGCCGCGCACCGCGGCGATCACCGTCTCGACCGCTTCCTCGCCGAGCTTTTTCGCCACTTCCGGCGTGCCGGCGGCGAGCGTCCTGGCGACGTAGGACTCGGCCGGGTCGGCGCCGCGGCGCGCCTCGACGACCGCGAACAGCTGTTCGAGCACGGCGCTCGCGGCCCTATCCTTCGGCGCCATACAGCGTCTCCGGGTCGACCAGCGGCGCGCTCAGCGTCACCAGCCGGCCGTCGGCGAGGGCGCGGAAAAAACAGCTTCGCTGTCCGGTGTGACAGGCGGCCCCAGTCTGATCGACGCGCAACAGCAGCGTGTCGCCGTCGCAGTCGATGCGCAGCTCGACGAGGCGCTGTGCCTGGCCCGAGCGCTCGCCCTTGCGCCACAGCGCCTGGCGCGTGCGCGAGAAGTAGCAGACGCGCCCCGTCGCCACCGTTTCCTCCACCGCGGCGCGGTTCATCCAGGCCATCATCAGCACCTCGCCCGTGTCGTGCTGCTGCGCGATCGCGGGCACCAGGCCGTCGCCGTCGAACGCGATGGCGCCGATCAACTCCTGGGTCGCGGATTTGGCGCCCACGGGGGACTCCTTTTCAGCCCTTGCGCCCTTCCGTTAGCAGATTTCCCGCGGGGTGTCACCGTGGCGGGTAGGTGATCAGCATCACGTTGATGCCGTTGAGCGCGGCGTAGAGCCGGTCGAACGCGGCCTTGAAGACGAGCCAGTCGAGTGCGCCCTTGTCCGCACGGGAGGGGAATTGCCAACATCCACTGACGTGGTACACTGGCCATATAGATACCCCCAAACATGAAGAACACGAGTGACAACGTGCTACGCATCGAGTTTGAGCAGGAAGAGGACGGCCGTTGGATCGCTGAAATCCTTGAGCTCCCTGGCGTGACAGCCTACGGCGCCACACAGCAGGAGGCGCAGGAGAAAGTTGAGGCGCTCGCCCTACGGGCACTCGCCGATCGGCTCGAACACGGCGAAACCGTCCCGGAGCTCGGAGAGCTCTTTGTTGCTGCATGAGCCAGTGGCGATCGACCCGCGCTCGCCACGTTCTCGCCGCCCTCGAACGCATAGGATGGAAGGTTAAGCGCCAAACCGGATCCCACCGGGTACTTGAGCGCGAGGACTGGCCGAATTACGTTTTCGCCTTCCACGACCGCGAAGAACTTGGCTCTAGAATGCTCGCCCGTATCGCGCGTCACACAGGGCTTACCCCCGACGACCTCTAACGACCACGTATCTTCGAGGACATCTCCATACATGAGAGGGTAGGGAAACCTGGGGTTTCCCTACGTGCTCGATCGGCATATCACCGATCGGCGCGCAACGGCGCGCCATAGCCGCACCGCCAACCGTCAGGCTAACGCCCGACTTCGATGGCTCCCCGCCGTACGCGATGCGGCCGCCGGCTGATTTACACCGTCTTTTTAGCGCTCACTTTTTGGCGCTCACAGGGGATCCCCTTCCTGCCCTTTCGCTTTCGGTAAACAGATTTCGCGGCCCCTGTCACCGTGGCGGGTAGGCGATCAGCATCACGTTGATGCCGTTGAGCGCGGCGTAGAGGCGGTCGAACGCGGCCTTGAAGACGAGCCAGTCGAGAGCGCCCTTATGCGCCCGGCCCTTGTGCGCGCGGGCGAGAAGCTCGTGGATCTGGCCGAGGCTGCGCCGGCCGTCGATGCGGGCGAGGATTTCGGCGCTCAGTCGCGGCACCTCGTAGCTCAGCTCGACGCCCTCGATCTCGGCCTTGATGCGCCCGCCCTTGCGCAGCCCCCGCGCGGCCGCGCGGCCGTCGGTGTCGAGCAGCACCGGCACCGCGTCTTGGTTGTCGGGCCCGGCGACGGCCGCCTTCCGGCCACCCGACTTCACGGCGTAGAAGACGTGGCTCTTGAGGGCGCCCGAGAGCAGCTCGGCGAAGGCGCAGCGCTCGATCCACGGCAGCGCCAGGGCCCGCTCCTTGATCTCGGGGTCGGCGAGATAGCTCGCCGGGTCGTAGAGCGCGGGCGCGATGAAGCCGGTGATTTCGAGGCCCGCGCCGGCGACCATGGCGGCGATCTCGGGCACCGTGTAGGCGCGGTCGCGGCGGTGCAGGAAAATGTCATAGAGGCCGGCGTCGCCGCCCTCCAGGTGATCGCTGACGTAAGGGTTGCGCTTGAGCCAGCTGGTTGCGGGCAGATCGTCGTAGAGGCGCCGCGCCAGCCCGAGCCGCGTCCGGTCATCGTCGTCGCCGGCGATGAGCCGCAGCATCGCCTGCATGTGATAGACGCCGGTGCGCCCGAGCTTGCCGTAGAGCATGATGCCGACGCCGCCGCCCTCGGCGAGCGCCGCGGCGAGGGCGCCGAGGCCGGCAGGCGGGTCGGGCAGGCAATGGAGCACGCCGCAGCAGTCGATGTAGTCGAAGCGTCCGAGCCCGAGCCCGGGCAGGTCGAAGAGCGAGCCCCTGAGGAAGCGCACGTTCGCGAGGTTGCGCGCCGCGGCCCGCGCCCGGGCCACCTCGAGCGATGCGCCGGAGACGTCGAGATAGACGATCTCGGCCGGGCTGCCCCGCCACGCGAGCTGCTGCGCCAGCATGATCGTGGCGTCGCCGGTGCCGCCGCCGGCGATGAGCGCGCGCAGCGGCCGCGACACATCGAGCCGGCCGCCGAAGACGTAGTGGTTGATCTCCAGGAGATGGCTCGGCGAGCCGACGATCAGCCGCTTGGCCTCGTCGGCGGGATCGCGCTCGGGGTAGGGGTAGGCCTCGTACTGGGCGCGCACGCGGTCGTCGTCTTGTCCGATCACCATGCCCCGGCGAGCCTCGATTGCGAGCGCGGCACGAAAAACACGGCGCGGACGCGGACGCGGGCGGCGCCTACAGCCAAGGGGCCTCCGCGCTCGCGCTCGCCTCGAAGGCGGCGATGTCGGTTTCGTATTCCAGGGTCAACCGGATGTCGTCGAGACCCTCGAGCAGGCAATGTTTATGGAACGGGTCGACGGCGAAGTCATGCGCCGCGCCGTCGGGCGCCGCCAACGTCTGCGCCTCGAGGTCGATGGTCATGGTCGCGCCGGGGGCCGCGTGCAACTGGCCGCGCAGAGCCGCCGCGAGGCCCGCGGAGACGACGATCGGCAGCACGCCGTTCTTGCAGCAGTTATTGTGGAAGATGTCGCCGAAACTGGGCGCGATCACCGCGCGGAACCCGTGGTCGACGATGGCGTAGACGGCGCCCTCGCGCGACGAACCGCAGCCGAAGTTGCGCTCGCCGACCATGATGCGCGCCTGCGCGAAGGGTTTCCGGTTGAGGATGTAGTCGCGCTTGAGCGATCCGTCCTCGTTGCGGCGAAGATCGTGGAACAAGAACCGCCCGTAGCCGTCGCCGCGCGGCTGCTTGAGGAAGCGCGCCGGAATGATCTGGTCGGTGTCGACGTTGGGGCTGTCGATGGGAACTGCGGCGGCGGTCAACACGGTGAACGGTTCCACCTCAGCCTCCCGGCGCCAGACGCCGCACGTCGGTGAGCTTGCCGGTGAGCGCCGCGGCGGCGGCCATCGGCGGGCTCATCAGGTGGGTGCGCGCACGCGGGCCCTGACGGCCCTGAAAATTGCGGTTGGAGGTCGAGGCGCAGCGCTCGCCGGGCATCACCAGATCGCCGTTCACGGCGACGCACATCGAGCACCCGGGCTGGCGCCATTCGAAGCCGGCGCCGGTGAACACCCGGTCGAGCCCCTCGGCCTCGGCCTGCCGCTTGACCAGGCCTGAGCCCGGCACGACCATGGCCGGCACCGCCGCGCGGCGATCCTTCACGACCGCCGCGGCGGCGCGCAGATCCTCGATCCGGCCGTTGGTGCACGAGCCGATGAAGACGCGGTCGATGGCGATCTCGGCGAGCGGCGTTCCCGGCCGTAAGCCCATGTAGTCGAGCGCCCGCTCGACGGCGGCGCGGCGCTCGCCGTCGGGCTCCTCCGCGGGCTCCGGGACGCGGCCGGTGATCGGCGCGGCGTCCTCGGGGCTGGTGCCCCAGGTCACCATCGGCGCGACGTCGCCCGCGTCGAGTCCGACCTCGCGGTCGAATTCGGCTTGCGCGTCGGACGGCAGCGAGCGCCAGTATGTTTCGGCCTGGCGCCATTGCTCGCCCTCGGGCGCGTACGGGCGGCCTTCCAGGTAGCTCAAGGTGGCGTCGTCGGGGGCGATCATGCCGGCCTTGGCGCCGGCCTCGATCGACATGTTGCACACCGTCATGCGGCCTTCCATCGACAAACCTTCGATCGCCGATCCGGCGTACTCGACGACGTGGCCCGAAGCGCCGCCGGCGCCGATCTCGGCGATGATCGCGAGGATCAGGTCCTTCGCCACGACGCCGAAACCGAGCCTGCCCGAGAGCGTGGCGCGCATGGTCTTGGGCTTGGGCTGCCACAGCGTCTGGGTGGCCAGCACATGGCTGGCGTCCGACGCGCCGATGCCGAACGCGAGCGCGCCGAGGGCGCCGTGGGTCGAGGTGTGCGAATCGCCGCAGACGATGGTCAGCCCCGGCTGGCTGAGGCCCTGTTCCGGGCCGATCACGTGGACGATGCCCTGGCGCGCGTCCGCGATGCCGAACAGCGTGATCCGCGCCGCCGCCGCGTTGTGCTCCAGGGCCTCGACCATCCTGCGCCGCTCGGGGTCTTGGTTCGCCGACAGCTCGCGCCCGGTCGTCGCGACGTAGTGATCGGGCGTCGCGAAGGTACGGTCGGGGCGGCGCACCTCGAGGCCCCGCTTGCGCAGCATGTCGAAGGCATGGTGCGAGCCCTCGTGCAGCAGGTGTCTGTCGATGTAGAGGAGAGTCTGACCGTCGTCGCGCGCGACCACGGCATGCCGGCTCCAGATCTTCTCGAACATCGTTCGCGGCTGTGCCATCGGCTGCTCTTCACAACGGCGGCGCGCCGGATCACCGGTCGATCACAGGTCGATCGCCGTCTACCGCGCGACCTTGCCGCCGGTTGCCGGCGCGGTCTCGCCCCGGGCGCGTCCCTGACCGGCGAGCGAAAGAATAGCAGACGCGACCGTCATACGCACCATCCGGCGCCTCTACGGCGCATCGCGACGGCCGAGCCTGCGAACCCGGCCGCCCGCACGGCCTCAGCCTTGCGTACCGTCGCGTTTGGGCGCGCCCGCGACGGCGCTGCGCGCGATGCTGCTATCGAGCGCCTCGTAGCGGTGGTAGCCGACGAGCTCGTGGAATTCCTGCCGCGTTTGCATGCGGTCGAGGAAGCCGGTGGCGGCGCCGTCGGCCATCAGCCCGGTGTAGAGCTCTTCCATGGCCTTGGCCGCGACGCGCAGCGCCGAGACCGGCCAGATCACCATCTTGAAGCCGAACGCCTCGAACTGCTCGGCGCTGAGATAGGGCGTGCGACCGAACTCGGTCATGTTGGCGAGCAACGGCGCATCGATCGCCCGGGCGAAGTCGCGGAACATCTCCTCGCTCTCCAGCGCCTCGGGAAAGATCGCGTCGGCCCCCGCCTCGAGGTAGAGCCGGGCGCGCCGGATCGCCGCCTCCAGTCCCTCCGACGCCACCGCGTCGGTGCGCGCGATGATGCGCAAATGCGTGCGCGCGCGCGCCGCGGCCTCGATCTTGGCCGCCATCTCCTCGGGTTCGACGAGCCGCTTGTCGTCGAGATGGCCGCATTTCTTGGGCATCACCTGGTCCTCGATGTGGACCGCGGCCGCTCCGGCCTCTTCCAGCTCGCGCACGACGCGCATCGCGTTGAGGATCTCGCCGTAGCCGGTGTCGCCGTCGACCACCAGGGGCAGGCCGACGGCGCGGTAGACGGCGCGCGTGACGAAACACAGCTCATGGAGGGTCATGACGCCGAGGTCGGGCAAGCCCAGGCTGGCCGAGATGCCCGCGCCCGAGAGATACAGGGCTTCGAACCCGGCCTTCTTGGCGAGCAGCGCGGCGAGCGCGTTGTGCGTGCCCGGAATGCGCAGCAGCCCCGGCCGTTTCCACAATTCCGCCAAGCGCTCGCCCGGTGGCGGGGATGCGCTGGGCTGGTCTGTCAGCCACGCCATGTGCCTCTCTCCCGTCTGTTCCGCGTTGTATCCGGTCGCGCCAAGAGTAGCGCCACCGGGGAGGCGTTTGCCATGGTCTTCGGGGAGCCGTCGACACATCGGCATGCGAAGCTGCCTGGAGACGCGGCACGACCGGCTGATGCGGGAGTCGAACGTCGACTACTGGAAGGCCAAGGTGGGAAGCTGACGCGGGCCTCTATCGCGAACGCAGCTTCGGGTCGAGCACATCGCGCAGCGCGTCGCCGAAGAGATTGAAGCCGAACACCGCGAGGCTGATCCCGATGCCCGGGAAGACGGCGATCCAGGGCGCGCTTTCGGCATATTCCTCGGCCCCGCCCGAGAGCATGAGGCCCCACGCCGGCGTCGGTTCCTGAACGCCGAGGCCGAGATACGAGAGCGAGGCCTCGAGTAGGATCGCCTGGCCGACGAAGGCGGTAATCATAATGAGATAAGGGGCCATGACGTTGGGCACCATGTGGCGCAGGATGATGCGGGCGTGGCTGAAACCGCAGGCCCGGGCCGCGTCGATATAAGGAATCTCGCGAATCGCTAACGCGTTCGAGCGCACGACGCGGGCGCAGTTGGGAATGAACGGGATGGTGATGGCGATGATCACGTTCTGGATGCCTGTGCCGAGGATCGAGACCACGGCGAGGGCTAGGATGATCAAGGGAAACGCCATGAAGACATCCATCACGCGCTGGAAGAGGAGGTCGAAACGGCCGCCGAAGTAAGCGCTCGCCACGCCCAGAACCAAGCCCGAGGTGGCACCGACGAAGGCCGCGACGAAGCCAACGAAAAGGGCGGTCCGGGCGCCGTAGATGAGACGCGAAAGTATGTCGCGGCCAAATTCGTCGGTGCCCAGCCAATACTTTGCGCCGGGCGCCAGGAGCATGTCCTCGAAGTTATTCGCTATTGGGTCGTAAGGGGCGACGAACTCGGCAAAAGCGGCCATCAGGATCATGATAATGACGATCAAGGCGCCGGCCGCGCCGAGGGGCTGACGGCGGATCAAGCCGAGCACCACGGTCGCCAAGGGCGCGCGCTCGGCGAATCCCTCGACGGCGGCTTCGACTTGCACTTCCGACACGGCCATCAGAACACCCTCCTAGGCATACCGAATCCGCGGGTCCAACCAGCCATACAAGAGGTCTACCGCGAAGTTCACGAAAATGAAGATGGTCACCACCAGCATGACCAGCGCCTGGGTCAACGTGTAATCCTTGTTGATCACCGATTCGACGAACAGCTTGCCGAGACCGTTGAGGTTGAAGACCTGCTCGGTGACGACGAGCCCGCCCATGAGGAAGGCGAACTCGATGCCGATCACCGTGACGACCGGAAGCAGCGCGTTCTTGAGCGCATGGCGATTGATGATGACCTTTTCCAAAAGCCCCTTCGCCCGCGCCGTGCGCACGTAGTCCTCGCGCAGCACTTCGAGGAGCGCCGAGCGGGTCATCCGGGTGGCCACGGCCGAGTAGCGGTAGCCCGTCGCCATGGCGGGCCAAATCAGCATGCTGAGGTTGTATCCGGGATCCTCCCAGAGCGGGACGTACTTGATGGGCGGCATCCAGGGAGTGCCAAACCAGGCCTGGGTGTATATGAGCAACCCCAGGATGATCATGATGCCGAGCCAGAACGAGGGGACGGCGATGCCGGCGATCGAAAAGCTGCGCACCACGTAGTCGATCCACGTATCCTGCTTGATCGCCGAGATCGTTCCCAAAGGAATGGCGATGAGAATGGAAATGACCGTGGTCATGATCGCAAGCTGGAGCGACAGCTCGAAGCGCAGGCCCAGCTCGTAGAGTATGGGTTGCCCGGTCCACATCGACGTGCCCAAATCGAACCGGATAAAGCCCCAGACAAATTCTAAGAACTGGACATACATCGGGTCGTCGATGCCAAACTCGGTGCGGCAGGCCGCGACCATTTCCAGGTCGCGATACCCGCCCTCCCCTCCGATCCGCAGATCGCAGATGTCGCCCGGGATGAGGCGCATCAGGAAGAAGACGAGCACAGCCGCCCCGAACAGGGCCGGGACCATCAGCAAAAGGCGTTTGATGATGTATTGGTACATGGCGCCATGCACCCGGGCACCCCACCCGCCGCGCGATGGCGCGGCGGGTGGGGGCCGATCAGGCTATTGCCGATCGATCACTTGAGCGATTCGGAGCGAAGAGGCTCCTCGAGCCAAATGTTCGACAGGTCGACGTTCAGATAGTGACTCGGGCTTATTTTCCACCCCTTCACATCCGAGCGGTGCAAAATGATCCGATACCACCAGAGCGTAACGAACTGGTACGCCTTCTCGTCGAGCGCCCTCTTCTCGAAGGCCCTCATGATCCGGCGTTGCTCGGCGACATCGCCGGTGCGGTTCATCTTCTCCCACATATCGTCGAGCACGCGGTCCTGGTAACCGGCGTACTGGTTGCCCGAGATATCGTCGGAGTTGAACTTCGAGACGTCGATCAGCGGATTGACGATCGACTGGCAGTTGAAGTCCATCGACACGTCGAAGTCCTTCTTCTGGCGCAAGGTCGCGTAGAAGGGCGCCGTCGGCTGGACCCGCTGGGTCACCTTGACACCGATCTTGGCCCACTGGTCGATCATCCAGGTGCCGACGATCTTGTAAGGCATGTCCACGGCGCGGTTATGGAACACGAACTCGAGGTCTTCCTGGCCCGCTTCCTTCAAAAGCCTTCTCGCCTCGGCGCGCGACTTCTCGATGTCAGGCCAGTAGCCGGCGATCTGCTCGAGTTCCTCCTTGGTGGCTGCCAGAGGATGGTCCGGGAAGACGATGCCGCCGACCGGCTTGACGATGGCGATTTTCGAAAGGTACTTCGAGCCGCCCCAGCGGTCGATGGCCAAGGTCAGGGCCCGGCGCACGCGCACGTCGTCGAAGGGCGGCTTCTTGTTGTTGGGGGTCATGAACAGGGCGCAGTTCCAGGCGCTTTCCTGGACGGTTAGCTTGTCGCCAAGCGCCTTCTTCAGGTCGTCGCGCATCTTGGGCGGGAAGCCGCGGAACTGGATGTAGGCGCGGCCGCCCCGGAGCGCCTGAAGGTTGATCGAATACTTCTTGGCAAAGATGGCCTCCGTGCCGTCGAGATACGGCTTGCCTTCGTGGTAGTAGTCGGGGTTACGCTCTGCGCTGATGAAGGCGCCCGGTTGCCACTCGACGAACCGGAAGGGGCCTGAGCCCAGCACGTTCTTCTCGACCCAGCGCTGGTCCATGTCGAGGACTTTCTTCGAATAGACGAAGTTGTACGGCGCGGCCAGGGCCGGTATGAAGGCGCCCGAGGGATACTTCAAGTCAAAGACCAGGGTTTCGTCATCGGGGGCGGATATCTTCTCCACCATCGTGTAGAACCCCTTGCGGGCGCTCTTGACGCCCTCCGGCGGGAAGATGATGCGGTCGAACGTCGCCTTGACGTCCTGCGCCGTGAGCGGTGTCCCGCCGACTTGGTCGTAAACCTTCTTGACGTCCTCGGACACTTTTGCTCCGGCGGCCGTCTTGTGCCACGTGACACCCTTGCGGATCTTGAACGTGTACTTCTTGCCGCCGTTTGTCGGCTTCGGCATTTCGGTGCACAGGTCGCACACGATGTCGGTGGGCGAAGCCGGGTTGTCCGGGTTCACCCGGATCAGCACGCTATAGAACTGGGCGAACGGATGGATGGTCCCGAACGTGGTCTCGCGGTGGGCGTCGGCACTGGGGGGATTGCTGGGTATCACGTAAAGTAGGGTTCCCCCTCGCTTCGGCGTTTCGGCCGCTGCGGCCCCGCCCACCCAGAGGGCCGTCGTGACCCCGAGCGCGAGCGCGATCGCGGATTTCGAAATAACGCTTCTCATAATGAAATCTCCTTCCCTGAGTCCGGGGAACTTATCCTGTTCCTCCAAATGCGCCGGCGCTTCGCGGCGCCGACACCGATATTGCCCCCTGCGGCGGGGACAGTCAAACTTCCGTGCAGGCCACCCAGTGGCCCGGCCTTATTTCGCGTAGCTCGGGAACCTCGCCGCGGCAGTTCTCCACCGCCCGTGGGCACCTGGGATGGAACACGCACCCGCTCGGAGGATTTATGGGGCTCGGAACCTCCCCCTTGACGATCCTGTGCTCGCGCTTCGCCTCCACCTCGGGGTCCGGAACGGGGACCGCCGAGAGCAGCAACTGAGTGTAAGGGTGCAAG
>JADFMW010000042.1 GCA_022563655.1 Pseudomonadota bacterium | reverse complement strand
GCCATGGCGGTTGACTGCAATGCCGCTGCGTTGACCGGCCTGGGGTAGTAATGTATCCTGGCGTCCGTTAAGAAATACCCATCGGGAGGAGCTGTGCCTGACATAACTTTGGATGACGGGATGAAGGCTCTGGAGGCTGCCTTCGCCAAGGCCAGGAGCCTTAACGTAATCGTGGGAGTGGCGGTGGTGGACGCCCGCGGAGATTTGGTGGCGTCGGCCAGGATGGACGACTCCCTGTGGTGGTGGGTGAGGCTGCGCTTCAGGCTACTCGCTATTGTCGTTCTGTGGCCTCCTAAGGCAAGACGGTCTCGTAGGGCACGGTAAAACCGGATAAGTTTCATTGGGTAGTATCCGCCGTGCCATAGGTCTTCGTTTGAGCAGTAGAATCCTATTGCTCTAAACTGGTCTAGGCTCTGTTCCGTCAGCATCCCCGTCACTCCTTCCCGCGCCTGTTGCGCGCCGCGCGCATCCTGGGCGCCGAGCGCCGCGGCAAGCAGGTGTTCTATTCGGCCGCCGACGAGCACATCCGCGACGTGCTCGGCGACATGATCGAGCACATCGCCGAGCCGGCCGACGACGGCGTTTGATGGACGCCTGTTCGCCCCCGTGCCCGGCGACATGATCGAGAGCGTCGCCGAGCCGGCCGACGACGGCGTTTGATGGACGCCTGTTCCCCCTTGCTCGACCCGGGCGCGGGCGAGGACCGCCTCGGCGGCCAGCGGCGCGTGCTGTGGGCGGTGCTGGCGATCAACGCGGCGATGTTCGTGGTCGAGATCGTCTCGGCGTGGGTCGCGGGCTCGACCGCGCTGCTCGCCGACGCGCTCGACTTCCTCGCCGATACCGCGGCCTATGGCATTTCGCTCTTCGTCGTCGCCCGGTCGGTGCGCTGGAAGGCCGCCGCCGCCCTCGTCAAGGCCGCCGGCATGGGTCTGTTCGGCTTCTGGGTATTGTTCGAGACGGCGCGCCGCGCGCTCGACCCCGCGGTGCCCGATGCCGCGGTGATGGGCGTCGTCGGCGTGCTCGCGCTGGTGGCCAACGCGGGCTCGGCGGCACTCCTGTTCCGGCGCCGCGGCGACGACCTCAACATGCGCTCGGTGTGGCTGTGCAGCCGCAACGACGCAATCGCCAATCTCGCGGTACTGGCCGCCGCCGCCGGCGTGTTCGCGACCGCGACCGCGTGGCCCGATCTCATCGCCGGCGCGCTCATCGTCGGCCTCGAGCTGACGGCGGCGTGGTCGATCTCACGCCAGGCCATCCGCGCGCTGCGCGCGACCCATGCCAAGGCGCGGGCGTAATCGCGCCCGCCGTGGCTCAGTCGCGCTCTTTTCGCACCTCGGGCACCGACCCGCGCCGGCGAGGGATCGCCCGCGTCCGGGTGCGGGCGAAGGCGGCGCCGTGCGGCGCCTGAAGCAGCTTGACGCCGCGCCGTTTCAGGAACGGGGTCAGGGCGAGCCCGGTGGCGAAGCCGCCGAGATGGGCGACGATGGCGACGCCGCCCTGGGCCTGCATCGACGCGGGCAGAGCGAACAACTGCTCGACGATCCAAAGACCGAGCACCAGGAAGGCGGGCACGTTGATCGTGCCGATGAAGACGAACCACCAGTAGAAGACGCGGATGTTGGCGCGGGGCCAGATCAGGAGATAGGCGGCGATCACGCCGCTGATGGCGCCCGAAGCGCCGACCATGGGCACCCGGCTGGACGGGTCCACCGCCCCTTGGGCGAGCGCGGCGGCGACGCCGCATATCAGGAAGAAGAGCGCGAAACGGACCCGCCCCATGGCGTCCTCGACGTTGTCGCCGTAGAGCCACAGGAACCACATGTTGCCCGCCAGATGCAGCAACCCGCCGTGCGAGAACATGCTGGTGATCAGCGTCGCCGGAGCGGGGACGCGCGCCAGTTCGCCGACCAGCTCGGCGTTTCCGAAAAACACCGCCGGAATGAAGCCAAAGCTCAGCGCATAGGCTTGGCCTTCATGCGGCCCCATGGGGAGTTGCACGACCAGATAGACCACCGTGGAGACGCCGATGATGACGAGCGTAACCAGCGGCGGCCCGTGGTGGAGTGGGTTGTCGTCTCGATAGGGAAAGAACACGCGCGATAAGCTCCCCGGTCAGTGACCCAACCCGGAGACGCAAGACACGCTCCGGCACCCCTCGGCCAACGGAATGCTACACGCGGATCGGTCCTTCCTCAAACAACCTTTGGATCAACGTTGAACCGACCTCCCCCGGTGCCCCCCTGCGAATCGACGCCGGCAGGGCCGATGCGCCGTCTCGCGGCGCTTGTTGACGGCGCGGCGATGTGCATAATCCGCCCCACCTTCGCGCCCCACCTTCGCGCCCCGGCGCAGCGCCCGCCGCCCGGGGCGTTGTAACGCGGCTCGGCAAGCATGACGATTTGCGGCCTCGATCACTTTAACGTCGTGACCTCGGATCTCGAAGCGTCGCGGCGCTTCTACGTGCGCGTGCTCGGCCTGCGCGAGGGCGAGCGGCCGCCGTTCGACTTCCCCGGCGCGTGGCTCTACTGCGCCGACGCCGCGGTGGTGCATCTGGTGGCCAAGGGCGGCGCCGATGCTCCCTCGGGCGGGGCGGTCGACCATGTCGCGTTCCGCGCGCGAGATCTCGCCGGCGTCGTCGCGCGCCTGCGCGAGCACGGCATCGCCCATAGCGTGCGCACGGTGCCGGGCCGCGGGCTGCGCCAAGTGTTCGTCCACGATCCCAACGGCGTGAAAATCGAGCTCAGCTTCGCGGCGAGCGAACGCCTGCCCGAAGACGGATGAGTCGGCGCACGCGCGATGGCTGACGACACCATCTTGCGCCCGGGCCTGCGCCCGGGCGCGGTGGTCCTGGTGACCGGGGCCAGCGCCGGCATCGGCGAGGCCGTGGCCGAGGCGCTGGCCGCAAAGGGCTGCCGCGTGATAGCCGCGGCGCGCGGGATGGATCGCCTGCGCGCGATCGCCGAGCGCATCGGGCCCGCTTGCCATGCGTTCGAGCTCGACGTGACCGATCCGCAGTCGACGGCCGGCCTGTGCGAGCGCCTGCCAGCCGAGCTGCGCGAGATCGACATCCTCATCAACAACGCCGGTCACGACATCGGCGGCCGCCGGCGCTTCGACCTCGGTGACGCCGAGCAGTGGGCGCACATCATCGAGACCAACATCACCGGCATGATCCGCGTCACGCGCGCGGTGGTTCCACAGATGATCGAGCGCGGCCGCGGCCATATCGTCAATCTCGGCTCGATCGCGGGGCTCAGGGCCTATCCCGGCGGCTCGATCTACGCCGCCAGCAAGTTCGCCGTGCGCGGCTTCACCAGCGGCCTGCGCGCCGACTACGCCGGCAGCAACATCCGCGTGAGCGAGATCCTGCCCGGCACCGTGCGCACCGAGTTCGCGCGTGCGCGCCTGCATGACGACGAGGCCGCGGCCGAGGCGTTCTACGACAGCTTCGAAACGTTGCTCACCGCCGCCGACATCGCGCGCTGCGTCGTCTTCGCGCTCGAGCAGCCCGCGCACGTTGTCGTCTCTCAGCTCGTCGTCGTGCCGACCTCGCAGTGGTAGCGCCCCTCGGGGTCGTACCGCACGTTGGTGGCGCCGACAGTCAAGCCACAAAAATTGGGACATGAGGGGCCGGATCGCGTAAAAAATGAGGCGCCAAGAGCGGGGCCTTTACGACCGCCGCTGCGTGCCCGAGTGGACACTCCTGGCGCCTCTGAAGCCGGCCGGCCTCGGTACGCGAAAACAGGGAGGAACCACACTTACCTTCCGCCGGACGAACGCCCCGGGTAGAGCCTTCGTCCGTGGCCGTAAGGCACCAACCCCCGAAGGAGTGGCTACCCCTCGGCGGGAGCCTATTCCCCACCCACGTTACCAGGCACCCCGGTCTCCGCTCGGCACTTCCACAGGAGCGCCGCCCGGAACCTTTGGCGGGCTCGTCCCCGAGGGGACTGCTCGCATCCGCAGGCCGCGCGGGCGACCCGAAGGGCAACCCGCGCACCCTGCGGAAAGCCCGGCGTGGGCAGAAGCTAGCTTCCGCCCGATGATCCGTCTTCTTGGCGGGAAGACCGACCACCGCCGTGCGGTGGGACTCAGTGGCGAGCCGTCACCGCTCCAGAGCTCGAAGCCCTTCACAAAACCGGCAAAACCCCGAAAGAGTTTCGTCGTTCCTGATCAGGATATCGTCTCTCCGACGCTTTCACGCGATTGAAATTATCTTCCGGACCATTGCAAACTGCAAGACGAAAATTGAACTTTAGCTAAATTTCTTGTGGATTAATTTAAACAGTAAGTGCAAACAGTTGCGGCATTATCCACAAAAGTATGCACTTTTTGCGCCGTGCAAGACGGCTCGCGGCGCCGCTCGAGCAGGCCGCCGCAGTCGATCGCAACCTTAATCAGCGATCCGCGGCGGGCCCGCCGCCGTCGCCTGGCGCGCCCTCGGCGCGATCGCCCAGCGCGCCGTCGGCCAGCGGCAGGCGGGGCAGCATCCACGCCAGGTCGAAGCGCGCGCTGTCGAATAAGCGCCGCCGCCCGGCCACCTCGGCCAGCGGCACCGTGATCATGTGGTTGTCACTGAGCGCGACCATGACGCCGCTCACGCCCTTGGCCAGCAGCTCGACCGCGCGCGCGCCGTAGCGCAACGACAGCATGCGGTCGAACGCCGACGGCGGCCCGCCCCGTTGGATGTGCCCGAGGATGATGGTGCGCGCATCGACGCCGGCGGCCATCAGCTCGCGGGCGAGATGCACCGATACCCCGCCGAGCTTCTCGTAGCCTTCGGGGGTGACCTCGCCGCGCACCAGCGGCACGCCGTCGTCGCGCACCATCAGCGCGCCCTCGGCGACCACCAGGATGGCGTACTCGCGGCCGCGCTGCTTCAACCCCTTGGCCCACTCGATCACGTCGGCGAGCCTCACCGGGTGCTCGGGGATCAGCACCAGGGCGGCGTCGCCGGCGACGCCGGCGTAGGCGGCGATCCAGCCGGCATAGCGGCCCATCACCTCGACGATCAGCACGCGGCCGTGCGACGCGGCGGTCGTGTGCAGCCGGTCGATCGCGTCGCACGCCGCCTGCACCGCGGTGTCGAAGCCAAAGGTCTGGTCGGTGCCGGGGATGTCGTTGTCGATGGTCTTGGGTACGCCGACGATGGGCATGCCCAGCTTGTGCAAGCCATAGCACGTGGTCAGCGTGCCGTCGCCGCCGATGGCGACCAACCCGTCGAGGCCCAGCTCGGCGAAACCCTCGACGATGAGCTGCTCCTCGCCCTCGTCGAAGGGGTTGTAGCGACGGGTGCGCAGCTCGGTGCCGCCGCGTCCCAGCCAGTGCGCGGTGACGTGGCTGTCGAGCGGCACGGTGTCGCGCTCCTTGAGCCCGATCCAGGCGCGCCGCACGCCGATGAACTCGAGACCGAGCGATTCGGCGCGCAAGGAGCAGCCCCGGATCACGGCGTTGATGCCGGGGGCGTCCCCGCCGCCCGTCAACACGCCGATGCGTTTCATTCCAGCCGCCGGTTTCAAGGGAAATCGCTCGGTCTTGGCACCCCCGATCGCCGCCGCGCGGCGCGGGCTTCGACAATTGTCACCGATCGCCGGGTGTTGTCAATCGCCGCCCGCCCCTCGACGTCGTCGCGCCGGTGCGCGCGCTGGTTCCGGCGCGACGACGTCGAGGGCGCCAATGCCCGCGGCGCCGAAGCTTAGTCGGCCTTGCGCCATGCCGCGATCTGCCTTTCGGCCGCGGCGAGCTGGGCGGCGTTCATCCGCTGCGCGATGCCGTCGCGGTTGATGCGGGCGCCGCGGTTGCCCTGCTCCGCCGCCAGGCTGAGCCACAGGTGGGCGCGCACGATGTCCTCGGGCACCCCCTTGCCCGCGAAGTACATGATGCCGAGCCAGTACTGGGCGCGGTGGTCGCCACGCTCGGCGAGCGGTTGAAAGCGGCTCGCCGCAGCGGCGTAGCGGCCCTCGGCGTAGGCGTCGATGCCGGCCTCGAAGTCGGTCCAGTAATCGGCCGCCGCCGGGATCGCGAGGCCCAACGCCAGGGCGGCGGCAAGCAGCGCACGTTTGATGGCCCAGCCCTCCACTCGGTTGCGCCGACATCAGCTTAGCCCACGACCGGGCGCCGTTCCAGGGCGCACGAGGCGCCGACACGGCCTTGTGATCGGCCGTGGTTCAGTCGTAGCCGTAGAGCCAGCGCGTCGTCGCGCGATGAACGTTGCGCACCGAGTGCAACGTATCGCGCGGGATGAACACCTCGTCGCCGGGGCCGATCGTGCCGCTCTCTCCGCCCACCGTCACCTCGAGCCCGCCTTCGAGGACCGTGACGAGCTCGTTGCAGCCATGCACGAAGTCGGTCCACTCGCGGCCCGGCGGATCGGTGAACAGACCGCACGAGTAGCCGCGCGCCCGCCAGTCGCGGGTGACCTCGTCGCGGTCGAGCGGAACGGCGAACCTGCCGCGCGTGACGTATTTCATCGCCATGGGTTTCCCTTCGCCCGGCGAAGGCTAGCGCAACGACCCCGGTGGCGCCAGCGGTTGGCCGTGGGCGGCAATGTGTGTACCGTGCGAGTTCCGCGGACCGATCGAGAGCGCCATGAGGCAGGTCAGCCACGAGCTTTCCGTCGTCACACGCGGCCGCGGCATGATGTGCTATATTCCGCGGAAAGGGGCGAAACGGCATCGTTTTCATCCGCGTCGGCAGCGGCGAAAACGGAGTGATTGCCGGGCGAAATTAACCCGCGGATTCCCGACCATCGGGCTGACGGCGACGTAGGTTAAAGGGGAAGGAAGATGCGAACGGACGTGAAGACCGGTCTCCAGACGGTGGGCGACAGCCTGCTCATGCAGGAAGGAAGGTGGGACTTCGCACAGGCGGTCGACGCGTTCGACCGGCATGTCGAAAAGTCCATACCCTTTTGTCGGGAAGGACGGGATTATGTCGCAAAGTTGGCCACGTTCTTCGTAAGACCCGATTCGCTGGTCTACGAGATCGGCGTGTCGACGGGTGCGCTCGCGGTGGCGGTGCTGCGGCGCGTTGCCGGTCACGAGTTCCAGTACGTCGGTATCGACGTGGTGCCGGGGATGGTCGAACGGGCGAACAGCACCCTATCGCGCGATCCACGGTTTTCCGGGGTGATCGCCGACGCGGTCGGCTACAACTTCGATCAGGCGTCGCTTTTTCTGTCGTACTACACGCTGCACTTCATTCGGCCGCAACGCCGAGCCGTGCTCATGGGCAAGATCTACCAAGCTTTGGAACTGGGCGGCGCGTTGATCATGTACGAGAAGATCCGCGCCCCAGACGCCCGTTTTCAGGACATGCTCACCCAGCTATACATGGAGTTCAAACAAGGCAGCGGTTTCAAGTCGGAGGAGATCATCAACAAGTCGAAAGCGCTCAAGGGCGTCTCGGAGCCGTTTACGACGGAGGAGAACCTGACCCTCTTGCGCCACGCCGGCTTCCGAAACACGATGGTGATCCACAAGGCCTATTGCTTCGAGGGCTACCTCGCGGTGAAGTAGCGACGCCTATATCATCGCTTCCCGCGATACGGCGCCACGCATCACGTCATCTTCGGAAACGGAGCGTACCTGCCTACATGAGATACTTGTCCGATCACCTGGTTTTTTCCCTTGCGAAAACGCTTTTGTCTCTGAGTGAGACGCTGACTCGATGGCTCGTGGGGCTGACGGGACGACGAGGGCCCGCCGTCGCAAGCCGCTTGCGTGACGGCGCCCGGAAACTCGCGGACGAGGTCGAGGCGCTGGCCAAATCCGATTCCGTCACATTCGATCTGACCGTAAAGGGCCAGCCCATGCGTCTTTACATCCCCGGCGACAACGGACCCGCCCGGCACTTTCGTGACTTTTACGAGACCAGCGGTGGATACGAGATCGTCATGGTGGATCTGTTGACTCGACTGCTTGGCAGGATGAATGACCCCGTCTTCGTCGACGTCGGGGCCTTTATCGGGTTTTACACATGTTACGTGGGGAAGCTTTTGGACGGAAAGGGATCGGTCTACGCGGTCGAAAGTAATCCAGACTACGTGCTGGCCGTGGAGCGGTCGGTCGAACTCAATGGGCTCGGCAACGTGAAGATCATCGCGGCGGCCTTGTCCGACACCGAGGAGACCGTCCGCTCCGTGGGCCGCACCGTGGTCAGAGACGGTTCCGAGGGTGTCGAACTCAAGGCGGTCACCTTCGATCAGGTCTGCGTGAGCGAGAGCATCGCGCCCGACATCATGAAGATGGACATCCACGGCGCGGAAGGCAAAGCCATCGGAGGCATGACCGCGACGCTTCGGGACCACGTTTCCTTCCTGCTGCTCGAACTCCACCCCAATCAGTATCTCAGAAAATACTCGCCTGGCGTTGATCGGCATCGCATCCTCGACGTCCTCGAGGAGTGCGGATTCAAGAACTACTACATCGCGGGGCATCGCTATTCCTGGTCCGACGGCTACCAGCATTTCCTTGATTCCGGGCGGTTCTCCTATCATCTGTTGACGGACGAGAACCGCGGGATGTTGTTGTTCGACCGTTACAACCACCTGCTCATTCTCGCGAGCAAGCACGATCTCGAGCCGATCGTGGGGCCCAGCGTCCTTGACCCCAGCTTGCGCCAATGATCTCCCCGTCCGTACCATCCGTATCGAGCCGGAGCGCGATCGGGTCCGCACCCAAACCGGACACCATCGAGCAAAGCGGCGCCGGCGACGCAGCTGCTTTCGCACGTCGGCCAGCCCGATCCGATCGCCACGACGCCAGAGGAGTATGTCCGGCGCGGCGTTAATCTGGAAATCAAGACATTGCGCGATAGGAAGCATGAGCAAATCGGCTCGATAGAGGTCGGCGAGGAACATGACGTTGGTCGTGCTTAGCCAGCATCGCCGCCGCCCGGCTAAAACGTTGAAGCAGACATGACCCGCAAGTTGCTCGTAACCAGCGTCGGCAGCGGTGTCGGCCATGCGATCCTGGCCGCGCTGCGGCGCTCGGAGGCGCCCTGGTACGTCGTCGGCGCGAATTCGGAGGCGTTCAGCGCCGGGGTCTTCGACTGCGACAGCGCCTGGCTGACACCACCCGTATCCGACCGGGCGGCGTTCGAGGCCCGCTTGATCGAGATCGTCGAGGCCGAACGCCCCGCCCTGATCGTGCCGGGCCGCGACGACGACCTGCCGATCCTGGCCGCGATGCGCGAGCGGCTGGCCGAGCTGGGCGCCTTCGCGCTGGTCGGCAGCCCCGAGGCGGTGGACATCTGCAGCGACAAGTACCGCACCGCGAAGGTCTTCCGCGCCGCCGGATTGCCGTTTACGGAAACCGCCGCGAGCCGCGAGGAGATCGAGGCCCTGCTTGCCGCGTGCGGCTTTCCCCTGCTCGCCAAGCCCCGGCGCGGCTTTGCCTCGCGCGGGGTGCGCGTGCTGTTCGACCGCGACGGCATAGAGGCGGTCCTGGCGTGCGGCGCCGAGATGGTGGTGCAGGAATATCTGGCGCCGAGGAGCTGGAACAAGGCACGCGCCGAGATCACGCCCAGCGATGTCGAGCGCGACGGCATGCTGCGCCAGGACGAGGAGATGTCGGCCGAGGTGTTCCTCGGCCGCGACGGCAAGGCCCTGGGCGTGATCGCGTGGTGTGCTGATAAAGTCCACGGCGAGGCCCCCGCCGTCGAGGTGTTGGACGACCCGCTACTCGAGGCGGTGGTGCGTGAGGGTGCCGAGCTGCTCGGCAGGCACGGGATGATTGGCCCCTGCAACATCGCCGCCAAGCGGCTCGCCGATGGGTCGTGGGGGTTTTTCGAGGTCAACGCCCGCTTCACCGGGTCCACCGGCGTGCGCGCGGCGTTCGGCTTCGGCGAGATCGAAGCCGCTTGGCGGCACTTCATCGAGGGCGAGGAGAAGCCTGACTGCCTGACCTTCGACAAGGACCGGGTGGTTTGCCGCTACCTCGCCGAAACCGTCGTCCGCAAGGACGATCTCGACGAACTGCGCCAGCGCGGCAAGTGGCGGGCGTCTTCCTGAGCGGCAGGCGCCGTTTTCCCGGCGCCAGCCTCGCCCAACCCGAGAATACGCTGCTGTGCGGCGGCCTCTCGGGGCGCCGGTCAGGCTCATGGAGCTGGCGAGGTCTCCTGACAACGAACGTGATCCGATCGCGACGTCCGGGGTTAAAACGGCCGGGTTAAAACGGACTGCGTGAAGGTCCTCTCTCGGCTGGGAGCGGACCTTCATCGAACTGACCCACTACCCGGTGGCGCCAGCGGTTGGCCGTGGGCGGCAATGTGTGTACGGTGCGAGTTCCGCGGACCGATCGAGAGCGCCATGAGGCAGGTCAGCCACGAGCTTTCCATCGCCACCCGCGGCCGCGGCTTCTACGACGTGACGCCGCGCCTCAACGCTTGGCTCGCCGAACAGCGGCTGCGCGACGGCCTGCTCACGGTGTTCATCCGGCACACCTCGGCCTCGCTGGTGATTCAGGAGAACGCCGACCCCGACGTGCTGCACGATCTCGAGTCGTTCTTCGCCCGGCTGGCGCCCGAATCGGGCGAGCGCTACCGGCACGCCACCGAGGGGCCCGACGACATGCCGGCGCACATCCGCTCGGCGCTGACCCAGACGCAGCTCAGCATCCCGCTCAGCGACGGACGCATGGCGCTGGGAACCTGGCAGGGGATCTTTCTCTACGAGCACCGCAACACGCCCCATACGCGGCGCCTCGCGCTGCACCTGCTCGGGGAGTGAGCCGCGCGCCGGCCGGCGACGGGGCCTCCGCTCTCTGATATTGTCGATCGATCGTCGATCCATTGTTGATCTCTGGCGCAAGAACGCGGTCTTGCCAATGATCGTGCTGTTCACCGATTTCGGTCTCGAGGGTCCGTACGTCGGCCAGATCAAGGCCGTGCTCCATCGCGAGGCGCCCGGGGCGCCGGTCATCGACCTCTTCCACGACGCCCCGGCGCACGAGCCCGAGCTCGCCGCCTACCTGCTCGCCGCCTACGTCGGCGAGTTTCCCGAAGGCGCCGTGTTCCTGTGCGTCGTCGACCCGGGGGTGGGCTCCGAGGAGCGCCGGCCGGCAGTGGTGCGGGCCGAAGGCCGCTGGTACGTCGGGCCCGACAACGGGCTGTTCGCCATCGTTGCGCGGCGCGCGCGCGCGCCGAGCTGGTGGGACATCACCGCGCGGCCCGGGCGGCTCTCGGCGACCTTTCACGGCCGCGACCTGTTCGCCCCGGTGGCGGCGCGGCTGGCGCGCGGCGAGCAGCCGCCCGGCGAGCGGCGCGACGAGGCGTCGCGGCCCGGGTCGGACAGGCCCGGATCGGACTGGCCCGACGACCTGCCGCGCATCATATACTTCGACCGCTTCGGCAACGCGATGACGGGCCTGAGGGCCGCCGCGCTGACCCGCGGGCAGACGCTCGAGGTCAACGGCCGGCCGCTGGCGCGGGCGCGCACCTTCTCGGACGCGCCGCCGGGGCAGCCGTTCTGGTACGAGAACTCGAGCGGTCTCGCCGCGATCGCGGTGAACCGCGGCCGCGCCGACGAGGCGCTGGGCCTGCATCTCGGCGACCCGGTGATCGTGCGCGACGGCTAGGCCGCGACGACCGCGGCCACCCATGGAAGCCGGCATGCGACCGGCATGCGACCGGCATGCGAAAGGAAACGGAATGACGCAAGACGCCAAGAACCGCAACCTGCCGAGCCGGGTGCGCGTCGCTTGGTCGGGGGTGCGCCTCGCCTGGCGCCGCGAGCGCAGCGTGCGCACCCAGGTATGGATCGCGCTGGCGCTCGGGGCGACGCTCGCGGCGCTGCGGCCGGCGCCCGAGTGGTGGGCGATCTCCGGGCTCGCGGTCGCGCTCGTGCTGTCGGCCGAGCTCATGAACTCCTCGCTCGAGGCCCTGATCGACCACCTCCATCCGCAGACCCATCCTGGCATCAGACGGGCCAAGGATATCGCCGCCGGCAGCGTCTTGGTGGCGGGCGTGGCGGCGCTGGGGGTCGGCGGATTGCTGCTGCTCTCGCATCTCTGAGCATGGCCGGCCGGCGGCCACGGGAGCGAACGAGGGGAGGCGCGCGACGATGTCGAAACTTGGAAGCGGCCCCAGCGAGGGCGCGGCGGACGCCTGGGTCGCCTTCGGCGCGACCGACCTGGGCCTCGTGCGCGAGCGCAACGAGGATGCCTTCGCCGTCGACCAGAAGATCGGCTGCTACCTCGTCGCCGACGGCCTCGGCGGGCAGCCCGGCGGCGACGTGGCGAGCCGGCTCGCCCGCGACGTCGTGCGCGCCGCGCTCCGCCGCCAACGCCGCGCCCTCGCCGCCGGCGAAGTCGAGGGCGTGCTGGAGGGCGCGGTGCGCGCCGCCCACCGGCGGATCCTGCGCACCGGCCGCGACGATCCGGCGCTCGAGCGCATGGCGACGACCCTCTCGGCGCTGTGGCTCGGCGGCGCCGGGCGCGGCTGCGTCGCCCACGTCGGCGACAGCCGCATCTACCGTCTCGACCGCCGGGGCCTTGTCCAGCTCACCGACGACCACAGCATGGCCATGGAGATGGTGCGCGCCGGGACGATCACACTCGAGGAGGCCATGGAGTCGGTTGCCTGGGACATCCTGACCCGTACCGTCGGCGTCGCCGACGAGGTCGCAATCGACGGCTTCGCGGTGGAGACCGCCGGCGCCGGGGCCTTTCTCGTGTGCAGCGACGGCCTCACCGGCATGGTCGACGACGGCGAGATCGCCCATCACCGCAGCTATTTCGATGATCTCCTGGCGCAGGTGCAGGCCGAGGGCAAGGACAGCTACTCCATCAGCACGGCCCACATGAAATACGGCCGCGCCTTCGACCTGCTCGTCCACCCGCGCATTGTAGAGCCGATCTGCGACCTGCTGGGAGAGGACGTCATCGGCTGGGGCTCACACTATTTCTGCAAGATGCCCGGAGACGGCAAGACGGTTTCCTGGCACCAGGACGCCAGCTACTGGCCCCTGACGCCGTCCAAGACAGCCACCGCCTGGCTGGCCATCGACGACGCCGATACGGAGAACGCGTGCATGCGCTTCATCGCCGGCTCTCATCTTCACGGCCACCTGCCGTACCGAGAGAGCGACGAGGCCGAGGACAATGTCCTGGATCAGACGGTCGAGGACGTCGGCCAATACGGCGAGCCCGTCGACGTCGTCCTGCGCGCCGGCGAGGTGTCCATCCACACCGACCTCCTCCTGCACGGCTCCGGCGCCAACACGTCGTCGCGCCGCCGCTGCGGTCTCACCCTGCGCTATTGCACGGCCGACGTCCGCGCCTCTCTGGGCTGGAGCGCCAAGGGCGTCGTCGTCCGCGGCAGCGACCCCAGCGGCCACTGGGGCAATCCGCGCCGCCCCGACGCGGACTGACCGCCCGCGGGTGACATGGCCCATTTCCGCGCTTCCGGCTGTCTCGTTGAGCTGTCGGCACCCGTGCTGGTGGGCAGGGCGGCCGGCCATCACTGGTTTTCGTCCCTGCACGCAGCAGGTGCCGACATCCTGTGCCAGGCCATCAAGGTCGCCGACATCGCCCAGGGCCAGTGGCCGGGCTACATGTACCGCTCCAGCGACGGCGGCGACTCGTGGCTGCAGGTGCAGGACGTGGCGTCGGTCAGTCATTCGTCGGTGCCGTTGAAGACGTCGGACGAGATTCTCGTCATGCCCTACGAGCTGTGGCCGGCAACGCCGGGGGATCGGCGCAACGCCGTGGCCGATGGCACCGTGTTGAGTCTGGGCGGCACCGGCATCGAGGCCAGGCCTGAGCCGGTGCGTTTTACCGACCTGCCGCGGGACTTGCTCGAGTATTCCGACGGCGAGCTGTGCCTGCTGACCAACGGCAGCATCGTCGCCGTCGACGGCGGCTGGCTGACTACGCTCTACGGACGTTTCGAGCCGGCCGCCGACCAACTGCAGTACGCGTGCATGGCCTTCGCCAGCGCCGACGGGGGCTTCACCTGGCAGTTCCGCTCTGTCGTCGCCGACAGTGCGCAGACCCCGGGCGCCTGTGAGGGACCCAACGAATCCAACACGGCCCGTCTGCCCGATGGGCGCCTCCTGTGCATTTTCCGCGTCGGCTCCGGGCGGCAGTATCCCTACTACCGCTGTTACAGCGCCGATGAGGGGTGCACGTGGACGGACCCGCAGCCCGTCGCAGACGCGGACGAGCTTGATGAGGTCATCGAACGGGGCGTAGCGCTGCTCCTGGAACTGTTCGTATCGGTCTGGGTCCCAGGGCGTGGCTAGGCCTCCGCGTTCAGCATCACGACGCCCTGTGTGCCGTCCACGGTGATGACCTGGCCGGTGATCGGCGGACTCGATGGCCGCAACGACCGGTCGGGTGTCGTCCTCGTCTCGGAGGTAGAAGACCCCCACGTCGCAGCCGTCCCGCGCGAGGGTCGCGGCGATGCACGCTCCGATGCCGCTGCTCCCGCCGGTGATCAGGGCCCTTCGTGTTCTCGTTTCGGTCATGGACGTAT
>JADFMW010000212.1 GCA_022563655.1 Pseudomonadota bacterium | reverse complement strand
ACCCAGACCGTGCGAAACAAGGACTACAGGCTGGCCATCGGTGAGGAACTGCCTCTGAAACTGGAGGATACAATCGCCGGCCAGGTTCACCACACTCACCTGATCGTGCGCCCGATAAAGATTACGCCGGAGGGACCGAAGTTCGACCCGGTCAAGACGGCGTTCGCGCTCCCCAATGGAAAGATGCAGCCGTTCATCCACATCATGTTCGAAGAGGACACCATCGTAAAAGACGCCTTCAAGGACTGGCCTTAACGCGAAGATCCACCAAAAGAAAACTCCGAACGCAATCACGGTGGAGGGAACTGAATGGTCCTTCCATCCCAATGCAATCACAGTCCGAAAAGGAGAAGAGGTTACAATTAGCTTCAAGCACGTAGGGAAAATCGCTCATAACCTCGGGATCGGCGAGTTCGGGGTCAAAACGCGAACCATCCTACGGGGCAAGACGGACGAAATCACGTTCACGCCTACAAAGACGGGGACCTTTCCCTTCTGGTGTTCCGTGCCAGGGCATCGCGATGCCGGAATGGAAGGGAAATTGATCGTGAAGGACTAAACGGCCACCAAAGCCATCCCGGCCCCGAGTTGCGCCGACGGGGATCGTGCCCGGAAAATTAGAGGGGACTCATTAAAGGGGGACTGTCCCCTTTGTTGGCCTCGTTTTTGAAGGTGCGGAAACGGGCGTCGCCGTCGCGCTCGACCTGGTCGGGCAGGTCGAGCTCCCATCTCAGATAGTCCGTCATCGCGTCCTCGGCGCCCGCCGCGCGGTCGTAGGGGCGGCGCCAGACGTCGTCGGCAACGTCGGCCATGTGCTCTTCGCCGGTCGCGATCGAAAGACCGGCGGCGCGCCAGGCCCCGGTGCCGCCGGCGAGCACCCTGACCGGCATCTCGGTAAGCCGCGCCGCCTCCGGTGCGCAGAGCCGCGCGAGCACGCCGTCGGGCGAGGTCAGCACCAGCATCGCCGCCCCCGGCGCCTTGGCGAGGGCGGCGGCCAGGCGCGAGCGCACGGCGAACCAGGCGCCGGGAATATGGCCCTCGCGATAGCGCGGGCTGGTGTCGAGATCGAGCACCACCGCCTCGCCGCGGTCGAGAGCGGCCTCGAGCGCGGCGGCCGTGATCGTCTCGGGGGCGGCTTCGTCGAGGCCCGGCACCGTCGCCGGCGCCGGACCCGCGACCGACTCGCCGCTCGCCCACGCGCCGGCCAGCACATAGACCTCGTCCCATCCCATCTGGATCAGCCACGAGGCGGTCATGGGCGCCCGCACGCCGTCGTCGTCGACCAGCACCAGGCGCGCGTTGCGCGTGCCGACATAGGCGTCGGTCGCCTGCACCAGCTGGCCGCCCGGCGCCGAGCGCGAGCCGGGCAGGTGGCCGGCCTCGAACTCCTCGGGGCCGCGCACGTCGAGCAGGTAGAGGCTGCGCCGGTCGCTCTCGGCCTCGAAGCCGGCGAGCGCCGCCCGGTCGATGGTGCGCACGCCATGGCGCCCGGCGACGCGCGCGGCCGCCGCCTTGGCGATTGCCAGGCCCCGCGGCGTCGGCTCGGGCGCCGGCCGGTGCTGGCCGCGCTCGAGCTCGAAGCCGGCAAGGTGCCAACCCATGGTGCCGTTCTCCAGGGCGGCCACGGGGTTGGCGATGCCGGCGTCGATCAGCGATTGGGCGCCGATGATGCTGCGCGTGCGCCCGGCGCAATTGACCACGACCAGGGTGTCGGGGGTCGCGACGATGTCGGAGATGCGCAAGACCAGCTCGGCGCCCGGGCAGTTGACGGCGCCGGGGATGTTCATCGCCCGGTACTCGCTCATCGGCCGGGCGTCGATGATGACCATGTCCTCGCCGGCGTCGAGCTTGGCCTTGACCTCTGCCGCGTCGATGTGCGGCGTGCCGGCATGGTGGGCGACGAATTCGCCGAACGCCTTGCTCGGGACGTTGACGCCGCCGAACACCTCGTAGCCGGCCGCCTCCCAGGCCTCGACGCCGCCCGCCAGGACCGAGACGCAGCCATAGCCGAAATGGCCGAGCTTGGCCGCCGCGCGCTGCGCCAGGCCGTCGTCGTCGTCGCACAGCACGATGCGCGTCGCGCGCCGCGGCACCCGCGCGTCGATGGCCAGCTCCAGCCGGCTCAGGGGCAGCGAGCACGCGAACAGCGGATGGCGTCGGGCGAAGACGCCTTCCTCGCGCACGTCGAGCAGCGCCAGCTCGCGGCCGTCGCCCAGCATCGCTTTCAGCTCGCGCGCCCCGACCACGCTGGCGCCGATGTTGGGATTGGGCGGGAACACCTGGTACGCGCCGCCGTCCTCGCCGGCGAAGAAGATGCGCTCGGGCAAGTGTTCGAGGCTTCTGCCGTATATGTGCAGATGCAGCGACGGCCCGTCGCCGGTCACCTCGATGGTGTGGAAGCCGTCGGGCAACAGGGCGCAACCGCCGCCCCGGGTCACCGTCTTCTCGCCGCTCTTGCGCAGCGCGCCCCGGCCCGGCGTCGAGCGGTCGTCGGTGCGCTGGTAGAAGACGTTGTGCTCGTCGCCGTAGATGCCGGCGATCACCGCCCAGGTGGTGTGGTTGTGCGGCGGCTGGGACTTGCCCGGTACGCCCGCCGAGGCGTAGAGCGCGAAGCGATAATCGGAATCCTCGCTCAAGCGATAGATATTGCCCTTGGCGCCCGGCGCCACCGGGAAGTGTTCGGCCGGGAACAGCTCGGTCCGCGTTGCCAGCGCGATGAGCTCGGCCTCGATTTTCTCCAGCGCCGCGCGCGTTGCGCCCATGCTCTGCTCGATCGCCCGGACCCTGTCGACGGTCCCGGCCACGGCTTCGGCGCGTCTCTCCACAACCGACATCGCAATCCTCCCCGCAAGCCTCGGCGAAACGATAGCGGCCGACCACGCCCCCGCGCCACACAAAAATCAGAGATCAGGGAAAGCCTGGAGCGGGTGAGGGGAATCGAACCCCCGTCTTAAGCTTGGGAAGCTCCTGCTCTACCATTGAGCTACACCCGCCCGGCCCGCCGTTATACGGGAGCCCGCCG
>JADFMW010000041.1 GCA_022563655.1 Pseudomonadota bacterium | reverse complement strand
GGATGGGCTTGAAGTCGCCGCTATCCAGGAACCCGCGCACGTCGCCAGGCTGCTCGAAGAGGGCGTCGACCTGGCCGCCCTTGAGGGCCCCGTACCTTTGGCCGCCCTTGTCGAAGCTGATCTGCTGCACCTTGAAGCCGAAGTGGTCGGCGATGCGGTTCATGTTGATCCGCTCCATCGAGCCTTCGCCCGAGACGTTGGCGATGGTCGACTTGCCGCCCTGGGCCTTGACGAACTTGATGTAGGAGTCCCAGTCGTTGAAACGGGTCTCGTTGCCGCGGATGTAGATCTGGCTGAAGGTGATTTGGGAGATCACCAGCGGAATCAGGTTCTCGGCGGGATGAATCTTGCTCTTGCCGATGGCAAAGGCGCTGGTCGCGTCGTCGATGTGCTCCAGCACGGTGTAGCCGTCGGCGGGCGCAGCCATGTAGGTCTTGAGCCCGTCCTTGACGCCCTGGATCATGGCGCGGGAAACCTGACCCGAACCGCCGCCGGGACCGTAAGGCACGATCATGGAGAGGGGCCGTTCGGGAAAGCCGCCGGGCTTCGCCATGGTAGCCGGCAGCGTGTCCTCGGCGGCTTGGGCCGGCAGCAACAAGCCGATGCCAAGCAGCGTGCCGGCAAGCAGCATTCCCATTCTATGTCTTAGTGCCATTGTTTCCTCCCGGTTGATGTCTTTGTGTGGTGACTAGGTGTGATGACTATGTGCGCCTCGGTAGCCGACCGCGGGGCGCCCCCCGCCTTTGCGACGCCGGCGCGGCGGGTGGTCGCGGCTGCCGTTGATCACCGCGCCGGCCTTGTTGATAAAACCACAGGGCCGCCAAGATCGCAAGATAGCGGGACGGTAACCGGGACGGTAATTGGGGACAGTATATAGTTTTTGGTTATCCCGGACGACGCTAAACTGTATACTGCACCCAATTTCAGCCCAAATTTCCCCATGCGGGCGAGACGGGTTGGCCGGTGCGGGGCGGGCGGACCCGACAATGGCTTCTTGAATCTTGGCTCGGGGTTTGCCACCATCCGGGAGCGCCGCGAGCCACGACACCGAGACGTGACATGACCGATGCCGGCGACAAGGTCGAAGTCCACCGCGGGCTGAAGGATATCTATTTCGACCGCTCCACCGCGACCTTCATCGACGGCCGCGCCGGCGAGCTGCGCTACCGGGGCTACTCGATCCACGACCTGGCGCGATACTCGACCTTCGAGGAGACGTCTTACCTGCTGCTCAAGGGCGCGTTGCCGACGCCGGCGGAGCTCGAGGGCTTCGACGCCGAGCTCAAGGCGGCCCGCGGTCTGCCGCAGCCGATCTTCGACATCATCGCCGCGGTCAGGAACGCCCACCCGATGGAGGTGCTGCGCACGGCCGTGTCCGCGCTCGCCGCCTTCGATGCCGAGGCCGCGGACAACTCGCTCGCGGCGACCCTGCGCAAGGGCATGCGCCTGACCTCGCAGGTGCCGGTCATCGTCACTTCGCACCACCACATCCGCAATGGGCGCGAGCCGGTGGCGCCGAGCCCGAGTCTCGGCCACGCGGCGAACTTCCTCTACATGCTCAAGGGCGAGGAGCCGAGCGCCGCGGCCGCCAAGCTGCTCGACACCGACATGGTGCTCCACGCCGAGCACGGCTCGAACGCCTCCTCGTTCACGGCGCGCGTCGTGGCCAGCACGGAAGCCAACCTGCATGCCGCGATCACGGCCGCCGTCGCCGCGCTCTCGGGCCGCGCTCACGGCGGCGCCGCCGAGAACGTCATGCACATGGCGCGGGAGATCGGCGATGCCGCGAAGGCCGCCGAGTACGTCGCGCGCAAGCGCAAGAAGCGCGAGCCGGTGATGGGGTTCGGCCATCGCGTGTACCGCTCCGAGGACCCCCGCGCCCGCCACATGCGCGATGGCGTCGAGCGGCTCTCGCGCGAAATGGGCCAGCCCCAGTGGTACGAGATACTGCAGGCCGTGGTCGGGGCGATGAGCCGGTACGCGCGCCACGGAATCAACGTCAACGTCGATTTCTACGCCGGCGTCGTCTACTACCTCCAGGGTATCCCCGAGGACATCTTCGTGCCGATCTTTGCCGTCGGGCGCGTCCCCGGCTGGACGCTGCAGGTGCTCGAGCAGATCGAGCACAACATCCTGATCCGCCCGCGCCTCAGCTACACCGGACCCGGACCGCGCGCGTACGTGCCGATCGCCGAGCGCTAGGGGCGGACGCGCGCGCCGTAGTAAAGGGTGACGCTGTGCTTGGCCTCGGCGAAGAACAGCCCGCGCTCGCCAGCGCCGCGGCCAGCAGCGCACAGACCGCGTCCGGCCCGGCGAGCCGATCTTGCCGGATCGGCGGCCCGAAGACAACAGGCGCAAAGCCACATCTTGCCTGCTGGGGGCGCGCCGGCCGCGCGTCTCGGGGCGTCCGGCGGTGCCGCAATTGAATCCCGAGGATATTTACGAGAAGATGACGGAGAGGGGCGGAACATGGCTGGGAAGACGCCGTAGGTAATCGAACCCCGCCCCGCGCGGATCGAGGGAGACCACGGCGGAAGGTGCCGATGTTTGCGATGAAGGCGCGACGGCGCGGGTGGATCGCAAGGGCCGCCGCGCTCGCTGTTGTGGCGGCGGCGCTCGTTTTTCTGGCCGCGGCGCCGGCCGCCGCCGATGGCAGCGGCCTGATATTCGTCAGCAACGAGAAGAGCAGCACCATATCGATCCTCGACGGCAAGACCAACACCGTGATCCGGTCGATCAAGACGTGCGCCCGGCCCCGGGGCATGCATTTCAGCAAGGACAGGAAGCTATTCTACGTGGGCTGCGCCGACGACGACCTGATCGCCGTCTACGACACGGCGACGGCAAGGCTGGTCGATCGCATCCGCAACATCGAGGAGCCGGAGACCTTCGACCTTCATCCGGACGGGAGCCTGCTCTACGTCTCCAACGAAGAGGACGCCACCGCCTCGGTCGTCGACCTCGCCACCCGCAAGGTGATCCATACGGTGGACCTGGGCGAGGAGCCCGAGGGCGTCCTATTCACCTCGGACGGCGCCACCGTGTACGTGGCGTCCGAGGCGGCGAACCTGGTTCACGTCATCGATACCGCATCGGGCGAAATCAGAGCCGACATCCTGGTCGACACCCGCCCCCGCCGCTTCGCGTTGACCCCCGACGAGCGCGAGCTTTGGGTGTCGGCGGAGCTGGCCGGCATGGTCGACATCATCGACACCCGGACCAACAAGATCATCGCCGATATCGCGTTTTTGCCGCGCGGCTTGCGCAAGGAAGAGGTGACGCCGGTCGACGTGCTCATCACCCGCGACGGAAAGACCGCCTTCATCGCGTTGGGGCGCGCCAACCACGTCGCCGTCGTCGACGTGGCGTCGCGCAAGGTGGAGACGTACATTCTGGTCGGCAAGAGGCCGTGGGGGCTCGCCTTGACCCGCGACGAAAAAACGCTCTACGTGGCCAACGGGCTGTCGGACGACCTGTCGATCATCGACGTGGCCAGCCGCAGGGTGCTCAAGTCGGTGCCCGTCGGGATGGTGCCCTATGGCATCCTCATCGACGACTAAGGCCCCGATGCGGCCGCTTGCGGCCGTCATCCTCGCCGCCGCGATGGCATTGCCGGCGCTGGCCGCGGGCGCGCTGGCCGCGGGCAATGAGGCGGCGTCCGAAGTCGCGCCGATGCCCATCGGCTACCTCGAGATCACCGGCGACGAGCGCTACGACCGGAACCGTTCCTACGCCGGAATCCAGGTCCGGCGCAGGTGGCGGCCGGTGGCCGGCGCCGAGCTGGCGGTGCGCGGCACGCGCGTTCTGCGCCGCGCGCTCAAGGTCGCGTTCACCCTCGAGCGCGGCGCCGCCGAGACGGCGTCGGCGCTGGTCTCGGTGATCGAGCGCCTGGCCGCCGACGAGGGCGTGCGCTTCTTCCTGATCGACGCGCCGGCCGCGGCGCTTGGCGCCGTCGCCGAGGCGACGCGCGGCAAGGAGCTGTTGCTGTTCAACGTCTCCGAGGCCGCCGACGTCCTGCGCGGCGCCCAATGCCAGGCCCACCTGATGCACGTGATCCCCAGTCACGCCATGGTGACCGACGCCCTGGCGCAGTATTTGGTGGCCAGGAAGTGGCGCGACGTCCTGGTGCTTAAGGGGCCGCTGGCCGAGGACGCCGCGCTCGTCCGGGCGTTCGAGAACTCGGCCCGGCGGTTCGGCGTCCGCATCGCCGCGACCCGTGATTTCGTGCTCGGCAACGATCCCCGCGAACGGGAAAAAAACAACGTCGTGCTCTTGACCCAAGGCGTCGATTACGACGCCGTGTTCCTGGCCGATACCGAGGGCGAATTCGGCCGCTACGTTCCCATGCAGACCGCCTTGCCGCGCCCCGTGATCGGCACCGAGGGCCTGATCGCCGCCGCGTGGCACTGGTCGTGGGAGCGCCACGGCGCGCCGCAGCTGAACCAGCGTTTCGACAAGCATGCGAAGCGGCGCATGCAGGGGGCCGATTGGGCCGCCTGGGCGGCGGTCAGGGCGATCGTCGAATCGGTGGTGCGAACGGGATCGACGGACTTCGCGGAAGTCGGCGCCTACCTTCGCGGCGACAAGCTCACCCTCGACGGCTACAAGGGCAACCCGGCCAGCTTCCGGCCGTGGGACAACCAGCTGCGCCAGCCGATCTTGCTCCACACCCACAACGCGGTCGTCGAACGGGCGCCGCTCGGGGGCTTCCTGCACCCGACGCAGAACATGGACACGCTCGGCTACGACCGCGGCGACGGGATGTGCCGGTTTTAGGACGGGCGTGCGCCCGGCGGGCGGGCGTCCTTGGCGTCCTGCTTGCGGCATGCACGATCTCCGGTTCGGCGCTCGCGGCGGTCGCGACGATCGAGGTCCTCGGCCGCGCCCCGGTGGCCGGCGGTGAGGCGTTCGGAGACGCCGGCCCCTACGAGAAGATCACCGGGCGGCTGCATTTCGCGATCGACCCGGCCAACCCGGCCAACCGGCGCATCGTCGACATCGGGCTGGCCCCCACGGACGGCGCGGGCCGGGTGACCTTCGCCGGCGATTTCGTGCTGATAAAACCGCTCGACGCGCGGCGCGGCAACGGCCGCCTTCTCTACGGCGTCAACAACCGTGGCAACATCGTCGCACTCCACACGTTCGACGACGCGCCGTGGAACAACGATCCGTCCTCGGCCGCCGATTTCGGCAACGGCTTTCTTCTGCAACAGGGATATACGCTGTTGTGGAGCGCCTGGAACTGGGACGTGCTGCCGGGCGACGGCAGGCTCCAGATCGACCTGCCCATCGCCGGCGGCGGCGGCGAGCCCATCGTCGGCCCGGTCGCCGCCGAGATCACCACCGACCGCCCCGCCGCGACGCTCCCCGTCGCCTGGGGCGGGTCGCGCGGCTATCCGCCGGCCGACCCGGCCGACGCGTACATGACCGTGCGCCCGGCGCCGGAGGCGGCGCGCGAGCGATTGCCCCGCGACAGCTGGCGCTTCGTCAAGAGAAGCGGCGGCGACGAGCCGGTGGCGGTGCGACTCGACGGCGGCTTTCAGCCGGGCCTGTTGTACGAGGTCGTCTACACCGCCACAGACCCGCGAGTGACCGGCCTCGGCCTCGCCGCCATCCGCGACGCCATCTCCTTCTTCCGTTTCGAGGGGGCGGACGCGGCGGGCACCCCGAACCCGCTCTCCGACTCCGGAGTCCAAGCGGCCTTGATCTATGGTTTTTCGCAGTCGGCGCGGGTCATCCAGCACATCGTCATGGCGGGACTGCATGTCGACGAATCGGGCCGGGCGGTGTTCGACGCCGCCCTGATCCACGGGCCGGGCGCCGGCAAGGGGTCGTTCAATCACCGCTTCGCCCAGACCACCCGGCATCCCAGCCATTACGAGGATCAGCTTTATCCCGCCGATTTCTTCCCCTTCACGACCGCAACCCAGCGCGACCCGGTGACCGGCCGCCGCGCCGGCCTGCTCGATACGGCGCGCCGGAGCGGCGCCGTGCCGTACCTGTTCATCCTGTCCGCCGCCACCGAATACTGGACCCGCGCGGCCTCGCTGCTGCACACCGACGTTGCCGGCGGGCGCGATATCGAGCCGAGTTCGCGGACGCGGATCTACGCCCTCGCCGGGGCGCCCCATGGCGTCTCCTCCCAGGGCCGGCGCGGCGCCTTCGAGAACTGCCCCAACCCGTTGGATACCCGCCCGGTGGCGCGGGCGCTGCTGCTGGCGCTGGACGCCTGGGCGACCGAGGGCCGCGAGCCGCCGGCGAGCGCCTATCCCCGGCTCGCCGATGGCGCCCTGGGGACGGTCGCGGCGTACCGCCGGGCTTTCCCCGCCGTGCCGAAGATCCGCCTGCCCGAAGGCAACCTGCGGCCGCCGCGGCTCGACCTCGGGCCACGCTTCGCCGCCTCGGGGATCGCCGATGTGCAGCCGGCGCGCCCCGGCGTCTACTTCGAGACGCGAGTGCCGCTTCCCGACGCCGACGGCAATGATCGCGGCGGCATCCGCCTGCCCGCGGTCGCGGCGCCGCTCGGCACCTATCTCGGCTGGAACCTCCATCGCGGCCGCGCTGCGCGCCTCGGCCGCTGGCAGGGATCGTTCATACCCTTTTCGGCCCATGAGGTCGTCACGCGCTACGGCTCCGAGGACGCGTTCATGACGCGGACGGCCGCGGCGGCCAAGGAGCTGGTGGGCAGGGGCCTTCTTCTCGAGGCGGACATCGCGCCGATCCTCGGCCGCGCGCGCCGCGCCTGGCGCGCGATGACCGGCGAGCGCGACGGGACGTGCCGGTTTCTCGCCGGCTGGGAGAACCGCTAGCGGTCATCCGCCGGGACCGCCCTTGCGGCTCATCATGCCGCGGGCCGGATCGTAGGCGTAGATGGCCAGGGCCAGGAACACCGCCAGCGCCGCGACCGTGAAGATCGCGGCGTCGCCGTTGAAGCGCCCGTAGAGCGCGAACCGGATCAGCTCGACGCCGTGGGTGAACGGGTTGGCGGCGCTAATCCGGTAGAGCAGGTCGCTGCTCTCGCGCATCTTCCACAGCGGATAGAGCGCCGACGACAGGAAGAACATGGGGAAGATGACGAAATTCATGATCCCGGCGAAGTTTTCCAGTTGCTTGATCACCGACGACAACAGCATGGCGAAGACGCCGAGCATCAAGCCGCAGACGACGAGCGCCGGCAACACCCAGAAGTAGCCGGACGCCGGCATGGTGATGCCGAACAGCCCGGCGATCAGCAGGAAGGTGTAGACCTGCAGCACCGAGACCAAAGTCCCGGCCAGCAGCTTGCAGATCAACAGGTACCAGCGCGGCAGCGGGCTCACCAGGAGGGTGCGCATGCTGCCCATTTCGCGGTCGTAGACCATCGACAGCGAGCTTTGCATGCCGTTGAAAAGCTGGACCATGCCGATCAGCCCGGGAACGATATAGACCTCGTAGGGGATGTAGGTCTGATACGGCTCGATGATCGATACGCCGAGGGCTGCCCGGAAACCGGCCGTGAAGATGATGAGCCAAACCAGCGGCCGCACCAGCGCCGCGACGAAGCGTTCGCGTTGCTGGACGAAGCGCAGCGCCTCGCGGATCAGGACGCCGACCAGGCAGCGCCAGGCGTGAACCGCCGTCATTAACTCGGCCCGCCCGTCAGCCGATCGAAGGCGCCGCCGACGTCGCTCGCCCCGGCGGCGGCGCTGACCTCGGCGACGCCGCCGTCGGCGCGGATTCGTCCCTCGTGAAGCACGATGACGCTGTCGTCGTCGGAGATCTCGTCGATCAGGTGGGTCGCCCACAAGACCGCGATGCCGTCGTCGCGGGCGAGTCGGTGCACGTGCTCGACGATGTCGCGCCGCGTCGGCACGTCGAGGCCAACCGTCGGTTCGTCGAGCAGCAGGAGATGGGGCTCGTGCAGCAGGGCGCGGGCGATCTCGACCCGCCTGCGGTGGCCGCCGTTGAGCCGGCGGGTCTTTTCGTGCTTGCGCTCGGCCATGCCGAGCCGCCCGAGCTCGACCTCGATGCGTTCGAGCGCGCGGGCCCTGTCCATGCCGTGGAGCGCCGCGTGATAGAGCAGGTTCTGGCGCACGCTGAGATCGAGATCGAGGGTCGGCAGCTGAAACACCACGCCCATGTTGGCCAGCGCCCGGCGGGTGTGGCCGCGCAGGTCCCAGCCCTCGACCGTGATGCGGCCCTGGCGGCTGTCGTAGAGGCGGGTGATGAGCGAGAACAGGGTCGTTTTGCCGGCCCCGTTCGGCCCCAGAAGCACCTTGAACTCGCCCGGCGAGACGGCGAAGCTCACGTCCTCGAGCGCCGGTTTGGCGCCGTAACTGAATGCGAGGTCGACGACCTCCAGGGCAACGGCGTTGTCGGTCCCGGCGTTCATCGCGGCATGCTATTCGAGACGGCTTGGATTAACATGGGAATTCGCTTGAGCACCCCGGCGGGTCGATGGCTCGATTTTGCGCCGGAACTGGGCCGAGAGGGAGAAATTCGCATGGGCCGGTTGACGTTCCTGGCGGCGGCGCTGCTCTTTATGCACGCCGCCGGCGCGTATGCGCAGGAAGCCAGGCTGCTCAACTTCGCGCTGTTCGAAGCGGCGCAAAAAAACCAGACCGAAGAGGTGATACGCCTGCTCGGCGAGGGGGCGTCGGTCGCGGCGCGAAACCGGTTCGGCAACACCGCCCTGTTGCTCGCCGCGAGATCGGGCCGCGTCGATACGGTGAAGCTCTTGCTCGACGCGGGTTCCGACATCGATCGCCGGAACCTGGCCGGCAGCACCGCTCTTCTGCGCGCCACGGAAGCGAGCCGCGGCAAGACCGTGAAGCTTCTGATCGCGGCGGGCGCCGACGTGAACCTCTTCAACTCGAAGAACCTGTCGGCGCTGGCGGCGGCGGCCTACAACGGCGACGAGGACATCGTGGCGCTGTTGTTGGACACCGGCGCCGAGCCAGGCGTTATCGACAACTCGGACAAGAGCGCCATCGTCTACGCCGCGGGAAAGGGCTTCGCGGGCATCGTCGGGCTGCTTCTCGAGGCGGGCGCCGACGTCAACAAGCGCTACGGAAACGACCTCACTGCCCTGATGTGGGCGTCGGGTTACAGCAACGACGTGCCGTCGCGCGACGGCGCCGAGACGGTACGGCTGCTGATCGAATCCGGAGCCGAGGTCGATCTGCGCGATAACCGCGGCTGGACCGCCCTGATGGTCGCGGCCGAAATGGGGCACGCCGCCGTCGCCGATCTCCTGATCGAGGCCGGCGCGGCCGTCGACCTCAAGGACAAGGACGGCAAAACCGCCCGCGATCTGGCGCGGGGCGCGGGCAATACCGAGCTGCTGCGGACCAAGTAACTGGCAAGTAACTGAATTTCTATAATCCCCAATTTCTACAAACGCTCTATAATGCGGCCAGATACTCGGCCATCGCCGCGATGTCGCTGGCGCTGTAGGACCCCATCAGGGTGGATTTTGCCGGCGAGTTGTGTCGTTCCTTGGACTTGAAATCCAGCATGGTTTTCTTCAGGTAGGCGGGGTACTGCCCGGCGACACGCGGGATCCTGCTGTCGCCCTCGTATCCGCCCCGATGGCACTGGACGCACTGCCCGGCAACGGTGGCCGTCTCGCCCTTAGCGGCTTCATCGGGATCGGCCCTGTAAGCGATATTCGGCCACTCCTGTTCGGAAAAGAATTTCGCGATCGCAAGCATCTCCTCTTTGGTGAGGCCGGTCGCGACCTGGGTCATCACGCGCGACTCGGGGCGCCCGCCCCGGAGGTTGCCGGCAAGCATTTCCTCCATGGAGAGGCCGGCCACGATTTCGGTCATCATGGGCGAGGTGCGATGCCCGGTTCCGAAGTCCTTGAGCTGGACATAGAGGTAGTACAGGTGCTGCCCGGCAAGGATCGGAAATTGCGGGTCCTGGGATGCGCCGTTGACGCCATGACAGGTAAAGCAGGCCTCCAGTTTGTCGCGGACGGCGGCGTATTCGTCTTCTTGCGCCCCGACCTGGCCGGCGGCGACGAAGCCCAAACCCAGAGCGATTATCCACACCTTGTATCGAGTCATGACCGGTCCGTGTTGGGCTTTCCGTACGCGCGCGCCGCCGCGGCATGAATAAAAAGCCGCGCCATGAATAAAAAGAAGGCCGCCCGCCGGCGGCCTTCCAGTAAATCCAGCGTGATGAGTCTTCTCAGTCTCCGAGGGTGAAGGCAATGATGCTGTTGCCGCGCTTGTAGTTCAGCTGCACGTTGCCGCCGGCCGCAACCGCGATGTACTGCGTGCCACCGACCGTGTACGAAACCGGCGGCGCGTTGACTCCGGCGCCGGCCTGGAACGTCCACAGCAGGTTGCCGGTCGCCGAGTCGTAGGCATTGAAGTGGCCGTTGCCCTCGCCGGTGAACACGACGCCGCCGGCGGTCGCCAGGACGCCGCCGATCATGGGCTGCTGCGTCTTGACCTTCCACTTGATCTTGCCGGTATTGTAGTCGACCGCCGAGATGTTGCCCCACTGTTCCTCGCCGGGGATCACCTTGAAGGCGCCGCCCAGCCACAGCTTGCCGCCGGGATAGGGCGTGCTCTCGACATGATAGGTCATCGGCTGGTGCAGGTTGATGGCATACGCCAGCCCGAGATTGGGATCCACCGCCATCGGCGACCATTCGACGCCGCCGTTGGCGCCGGGCAGCATGCGCTTGCCCTCCTTGGTCGGCAGCGCCCACATGTCTTCCTGGGGCACCATGGCTTCCGAGAACCGGATCAGGCTGCAGTCGCGACGGTCGTGGACGTAGATGTGTCCGGTCTTGCCGCCATGCAGCACCCCCGGGACCGTCTTGCCTTGCTTGTTCTTGACGTCGACCAGGACGGGCGGGCTGACGGCGTCGAGGTCCCAAACGTCGTGGGCGATATACTGGAAGTGACAGACGTATTTGCCGGTGTCGAGATCGACCGCAATGAGCGAGTTGGTGTACAGGTTGTCGCCCGGCCGTAACGAGCCGTCGAGGTCGGGCGACGGGTTGCCGGCCATGAAGAAGATCCGGTTGGTCGCCAGATCCACGGCCGGATTCTGCCAGACGCCGCCGCCAAGGGTTTTGTACGGATCGCCGAGCTTCTTGAGCGCCGCCTTCTCGGCCGCGATATCGCGAAGCATGTCGCGGCCCGTGGCGTCGTGCGTCGCCCACACCCCGACCGAATTCTTCTTGGTGGTGTGGAACGTCCACAGCAGCTTTCCGGTCTCGGCGTCATAGGCCTTGACGAAGCCGCGGACGCCGTACTCGCCGCCGTTGGTGCCGATCAGGATCTTGCCGTTGACCGCGGTCGGCGCCATGGTCTCGCTGTAGCCGAGCTCGGGATCGGCGATCTGCTGTTCCCAAACCAGCTTGCCGGTCTTGGCGTCGAGCGCCACCAGCTTGGCATCCAAGGTGCCCAAATAGACCTTGTCGCCAAGGGCGGCGACGCCGCGGTTGTTCGGGCCGCAGCAATAGGTCGTGATCGGCCCCATCTTGTGCTTGTACTGCCAGATCTGCTTGCCGGTCTTGGCGTCGAGCGCGTAGACGTGGTTGAAGGAGGTGGTGACGTACATGATGCCGTTGACCACCAGCGGCGTGGTCTCCAAGGATTCGACGATCTCCGTCTGGAAGATCCATGCCGGCCGCAGCTTGTGGACGTTGCCCGTGTTGATCTGGGCCGCCGGGTAGTAGCGCGTCTGCTCGTAGTTGCCGTTGGTGTGCAGGAAGTTGTTTCCGTCGCTTCCGGCGCGGCTCAACATGTCCTGGGTGACGGTCTGCATGTCGCCATATAGAGTCTGGGCGCCGGCCTGTTGTACGCCGAAGGACGCCGACGCGAGCCCGACGACAAGCCCGGTCAGCACACCAGACACCCGTTTCGTGATGAGATTCATCTTTCCTCCCCTGGCCCTTCGAGGGCCGACTCGCAATCCATGAGATGCTAACTTAAGACATCCCCCTCGTCCCCCTCCTCGCGGTTGGCGACGATGGAGCCGGCGCGAGTTTAATGGGTCGGTGTTCGTTTGTCCGTAACTTTTTCGTGGTTGATCGCAGGAGCGCCGCATTGAAATGACCAAGGACTCCGCCGACGCGGTCGCCTTGCAGGTCGTGGACCTGGGGTTTCGGTACGGCGCCAAGCCGGCGTTGGACGCGGTCAGCCTCAGCGTGCGGCGCGGCGAGTTCAAGGTGCTGCTGGGTCCGAACGGCGCCGGCAAGACCACGCTTTTTTCGCTGATCACCCGGCTCTACGACAGCCCGGCGGGGCAGATCAGCGTCGATGGCAGCGACTTGCGCCGGCGGCCGGGCCGGGCGCTGGCGCGCATGGGCGTGGTGTTCCAGCAGCCGACCCTGGATCTCGACCTGACCGTGCGGCAGAACCTGACCTACCATGCCGCCCTGCACGGCATCGGGCGCGCGCGGGCGGCGGCGCGCATCGAGACCGAGCTGGCCCGGCTCGGCATCGCCGACCGCCAGGGCGAGCGGGTACGCGGATTGAGCGGCGGTCATCGAAGGCGCGCCGAGATCGCCCGGGCCTTGTTACACGAGCCGATCCTGTTGCTGTTGGACGAGCCCACGGTCGGGCTCGACGTGCCGACCCGCCGCGACATCGTCCGGCACGTGCATCGCTTGTCCGAGGCGCACGGCGTCGCGGTCCTGTGGGCCACGCATCTGATCGACGAGGTGTATGACGGCGACAGCGTCATCGTGCTGCACCAGGGAACCGTGCGCGCCGACGGCCTGGCCGCCGACGTGATATCCGCGGCCGGCGCCGGCGATATCGGCGAGGCCTTCGACACGCTCACCGCGGAGCCGGCGTGATGCCGGCGCTTGAGGTCATGGCGTCCACCAGGCGTCCAGGAACCCGCAGCCGGCGCCGTCCGGGTCCGACGCCAGCGCCCGATAGGCGCGCCCGGCGCGGGCGATGATGCCGGGGATGTCCTCGGCAAGCAGCAGGCGACGGCGCGCCAGCCCCGCCGCCGCCGCCCGCGTGCGCTGCAGAAAATCCGCCTCCGAGCGGTAGCGTTCGGCGAGCGAGCGCCGCGGGTCGCCCCGGCGCGCCGCCGCGGTCGCCGCCAGCGGCAGGAACGCGCCCTGCCAGCGGCCGAGCCGGCCGGGCACGTCGCGGCGCAGGTTCCAGCCCAGATAGGTGCCCAGCGGCACCGCCACCTCGGGCAGGCGGATGCCGCCCCGATCCAGCCCGTCCGCGTCCGGCAGCGGCACCAGGGTGGCGTAAGGGGCGCCGGGCAGGGCCGGCTGGCGGTCGGCGATTCCGGTCGCGGCGAAGCGCGGTCCGTGGTCGAGGCGCGGCGGCCGCAGGTTGCCGGTGGGCAACTGCATTCCGACTATCCCGGGAAACGCCGCGCGATAGGCCGCGACCGAACCCAGGGAACCGTCGCCGATCCGCGGGAAGACGCTGTCCGGCGGCGCCCGCCCTTGCGTCGCCCAGCCATCCAGGGCGACCAGGAGCGCCCGGGACAACGGCCGGGTGTCGAGCGGGTTGGGGCAGTTGGCGAACCGGCCGCGGCCGGCTCGGAAGCCGACGCCATGCCCGGCCCCGGCCAGGAAATAGAGGCGCGCCCGGGGGTCCGGGTCGACGTCGCGCGTGGCCGCGGCGTCGGTGTGCAGCAGCGACGCGGCGCGGGTCCAATACTCGGTCGCGGCCGACAGGTAGAACCGGTGCGGCACCACCCCCAGGGCGCGCGCCCGATCCAGCAGGCCGGCCTCGGCGGTGAACGGGAAGACGTCGGCCGGGTACAGGTGGTCCTCGTGGTGGCTGGGATGCCGGGTGGTCTGGGCGAAGCGGTGGTTGAACGATCCCTTGCCGGCGCCGGCACCGTGAATGAGCGCCGCGTCGAACACCCCGCGGCCGGCCTCGTCCACGTGCAAGCCCTCCAGCAACATGTGCTGGATGACCCGCCCGGACTGGGAAAAGCCGTAGATCAGGGCGGCCCGCGGCAGGCCGTCGCCGCCGTCTTCGGCCAGCGGGTTCGGGGCACCGGCGAAGCGGAAGAAGGAGATGGCATCGCGGATCGCCGCCAGCCCCAGCCCGACCACGCGCGGGTCCCGGGCGGTGTAGACCAGCTCGTAGATCTGGCCGGGCTCGAAGCCGCCGTCGAGCCGCAGCCGCACCGGCGCCCCCGGGCCGCCGGCAGCGAACCGCCAGAGATGCCGAGCCAGCGGCCGCCGCCGGTCGCGCGGCGCCGCCCGGACCGAAAGCGTCGCGGCCGGCTCCGTGGGGTCCGCGGGCGGATAGCCCAGCGAGCCGCCCCAGGCCACCGGCAGCGTGTCGGTCGGCCATCCGGCGATCATTTCCGCCGCCACCGGGCCGGTGATGGTGCGACCGCCGTCGGTGGCGGTGGGAAGGTCGATGCGCAGCCGGCCACCGCCGGCCACGACGTCCCAGTTCCAGGCGCTCCACAGAAGCGTGTAGCCGCGTCTGAGCAGGAACCCGTTGCCCATGTCCGCGGCCGAAACCGGGGCGTTGTTCCAGGCGGCGTCGTTGAAACTATGCAGCA
>JADFMW010000040.1 GCA_022563655.1 Pseudomonadota bacterium | reverse complement strand
AGGTTCGCGGCGAGGTCGGCGAAGAGCGCTTCGAGGCGGGCCGCTTCGACGAGGCGGTCGGGCTGTTCCGGGACATGATCCTGGCGCCCAAGTTCGTCGAGTTCCTGACCCTGCCGGCTTACGAGCGCCTCGTCGCCCGCGGCGAATAGGGCGGCGCGGGCGGATCACCCGCTCCGGACGATCACGAACAGACCCGCGAAGATCAGAATAAGGCCGCTTGCGCGCCCGGCCAGGGCCCCGAACGGCGCCGCCTTTTCGATCAGCACGAAGAAGGCAATCGCCGCGACCCACAACAGATTCATCACGCCGCCGACGAACAGAAGGCCCATCAGGACCCAGCAGCAGCCGACGCAAAAGGCGCCATGCTCGAGGCCCATGGCGAGGGCGCCGGCGGCGCCCCGCCGCCATCGCCTGCTGATGAATTCGAACGGCGACCGGCAGCGCTTCAGACACGCGTGCTTGAGCGGCGTCCACTGGTAGACGCCCGCCGCGACGAGCACCAGGCCGCCGACCACGGGGCTGGCGCTCACCATCATCGGCGACATCAGCGCCACCTGTTCGAGCGCCCATTGCAGGGCGGTCGCGAGCACGCTGAAGCCGGTCCAGGCGATGACGTATCCGGCGCCGAACGCGCCGGTCGGCACGAACGGCCCGCCCTGCTCGCGCTGCTTGCGGCTGATGGCGGCGAACAACAGGATCATGGGCGCGGCGCTGGGCAGCATCATGCCGACCATCATCACCGCCCACATCAGGAACATCAGCGCGAAGTCGACGGCGCCCCAGGGCCGTATCCGCGCCATCGCCTCCGCGTCGCCCATGCCGGCGGCCACGACGGCAAGATAGACCCAGGCGAGCGCCGCCGCGCCAACGACACCGGACAACACGATGATCCGGTCGCGTTTGAGAATGGTTTCGAGCGTCGAGGGTCCGGTGGCTGTCATCGCGTGGCCCGCGACGGGGCGGCCTAAACCACTCCGGCCTAAACCACTCCGTTCTGCGTGAACGTTACGTCGGCGAGCGAACTATGGCACCCGGCGCTGTCGAACTTGATGGCGCCGGTACTCTTGATCGTTGCGCTGGCGATCTCGGCCTCGCGGTACTCGAAGCCATCGGGAATGGCGACGCGAATGCGGTGCGGCGCCCCGGTCACGGGATTCTTGATCGGCTCCGACGTCGTCTCGAAGACCCCCGGCACGGCCACGCGCGCGGTGCGGCCATCGAGATCGAACTCGAAGTCGATGGGCAGGAATTGCGGCGTGAGTACCGTATTCACGATCATGCTGATGATCTGGAAGAACGTGCCCTCGACCTGCTCCTGCCCGGAAAGGATCGTCAGCAACGCTTCCCGTTGGCGCTCGTCGGCGCGTTCATCGACGATCGCTTGGATCGTGCCGTTGCCCTCGTGCAAGGGGCCCGGCCAATGGTAGGTGGCGGCCCAGCGCAATCCGTCCAGCTTGACATCGCCGAAATGCCCCTCGTCGATTTCCATGCCCACCATGCCCTCGCAAGGGCCGTACGTGGGCCTGGCGTTGAAATCGCACGGACAACCGAAGGCGCAATTGCAGTTCTTGAGGTGCTTTCCCTTCATGCTCCAGTTTACGTGTGCCATTGCTACTTCTCTCCAAATTGCCCCTTGCGATGATCGGTGAGAGCGAAAGGCCGGCCGCCTAGACGCTGTAATAGAGCTTGAACTCGGCCGGGTGGGGCGTGGACTCGACCATGCTCACTTCTTCCCACTTGAGCATGATGTAGCCGTCGATCAGGTCGTCGGAGAAGGCGTCGCCCTGCTTGAGGAAGTCGCGGTCGGCGTCGAGCGCCAGCAGCGCCTCGCGCAGGCTGCCGCACACCGCCGGCAGGTCCTTGATCTCCTCGGGCGGCAGGTCGTAGAGGTTCTTGTCCATCGGATCGCCCGGGTGGATCTTGTTCTCGATGCCGTCGAGCCCGGCCATCAGCATCGCCGCGAAGGCCAGGTAAGGGTTGGCCGCGGGGTCGGGAAAGCGCACCTCGACGCGCTTGCCCTCGGGCCTCGCGGCGTGCGGGATGCGGCACGCCGCCGAACGGTTGCGCGCCGAGTACGCCAACAGCACCGGCGCCTCGAAGCCGGGGATCAGGCGCTTGTAGCTGTTCGTCGTGGGGTTGGCGAAGGCGCTGATCGCCTTGGCGTGCTTGATGACGCCGCCGATGTAATAGAGCGCGAGGTCCGAGAGGTCGGCGTAACCGCCGCCGGCGAACAGCGGCTTGCCGCCCTTCCAGATCGACTGGTGGACGTGCATGCCCGAGCCGTTGTCGTCGAGCACCGGCTTGGGCATGAAGGTCGCCGTCTTGCCGTAGGAATGGGCGACGTTGTGCACCACGTACTTGCACAGCTGCACGGCGTCGGCGGCGCGCAGCGCCTGCGCCCCCTTGAGGCCGATCTCGCATTGCGCCGGCGCCACGTGGTGGTGGTGCTTGTCGGTCTCGACCCCCATCTCGCCCATCACGGTGAGCATCTCGGCGCGCATATCGGCCGAGGAATCGAGCGGCGGCACCGCGAAGTAGCCGCCCTTGGCCAGCGGCCGATGGCCGTAGTTGCCCTCGGGGTACTCCTTGCCGCTGGTCGAGGGGCCCTCCTCGGCCTCGATGGCGTAAAACGTATTGCTCGCCGAAACCTCGAAACGCACGTCGTCGAACACGAAGAATTCGAGCTCGATACCGAACCGGGCGTCGTCGCCGACGCCGCTGTGCGCCAGATAGGCCTCGGCGCGGCGCGCCGTCGAGCGCGGGTCGCGCGCGTAGCCCTCTCCGGTGCTCGCCTCGACCACGTCGCAGAACAGGATCAGCGAGGTCTGCGCCGCAAACGGGTCGAGCGCGGCGCTCGCCGGGTCGGGTATCAGGGTCATGTCGGACTCTTCGACCTCCTTCCAGCCGGCGATCGACGAGCCGTCGAACATGACGCCGTCCGCGAACGTCCGCTCGTCGACGGTGTGCGCCGGCTGGGCCAGGTGCTGCCACTTGCCGCGCGGGTCGGTGAAGCGGAAATCGACGTATTTCACGTCCTGCTCCTTGATCGTCTTGAGCACAGCCTTGGCGTCGGACATGAGCTGATCTTTCGTGTTGACCGAGTCGACCGTGGGACCGTGCGCGCGAGCGCCGCCCCGTTTATCGCTCGCATTTATCGCATGGAGTGCGCCCACATGACAACGTGGGGGACGCCCCCCGGGCGTCCCCCACGATCGCGTACCCCACCAGGCGCCGCCGACCGGCCCGACGGCGGCCTGGATATCGCTAGATATCGTAGTAGAGGTAGAACTCGTGCGGGTGCGGACGCAGGCGCACCTGGTCGACCTCGTTCTCGCGCTTGTAGCGCAGCCAGACGTCGATCACGTCGGGCGTAAACACGTCGCCCTTGAGCAGGAACTCATGGTCCTGCTCGAGCGCATCGAGCGACTCGCCAAGCGAGCCCGGCATGGACGCGACCTTGGCCGCCTCCTCGGGCGGCAGATCGTAGATGTTCTTGTCGAGCGGCTCGCCCGGATGGGTCCGGTTTTCGATGCCGTCGAGGCCGGCCATCAATATCGCGGCAAAGGCGAGATATCCGTTGGCCGACGGATCGGGCGTGCGGAACTCGACGCGCTTTGCCGCCGGGTTCGACGAATACATGGGAATCCGGCAGCACGCCGAGCGGTTGCGCTGCGAATACGCGAGATTGATCGGCGCCTCGTAGCCCGGCACCAGGCGCCGGTACGAATTGACGGTCGGCGCGCAAAAGGCGAGCAGCGCCGGCGCGTGCTTGAGCAGGCCGCCGATATAGAACAGCCCGGCCTCGCTCAAGCCGGCGTAGTGGCTCTCGCTGAAGAACAGGTTGGTGCCGCCCTTCCACAGGCTCGAGTGGACGTGCATGCCCGAGCCGTTGTCGTCGAACAGCGGCTTGGGCATGAAGGTCGCCGTCATGCCGTGCTGGGTCGCGACGTTCTTGACGATGTACTTGTACATCATCAGGTTGTCGCCCATGCGCGTCAGGCTGTCGTAGCGCATGTCGATCTCGGCCTGGCCGGCGGTGGCGACCTCGTGGTGGTGGACCTCGATGTCGACGCCGGCCTCGATCATGGTCAGCACCATTTCGCTGCGCATGTCCTGCATGCTGTCGGTCGGCGGCACCGGGAAGTAGCCTTCCTTGGGACGCGGCTTGTGGCCCAGGTTGGGCTCTTCCTCCTCGCCCGTGTTCCAGGCGCCCTCCACCGAATCGATCTGGTAGAAGCCGTAGTTGGTCCCCTGGCCGTAGCGGATGTCGTTGAACACGAAAAACTCGGCCTCGGGCCCCCAGTAGCTGACGTCGGCGAGGCCGCTGCTCTTGAGGTAGCTCTCCGCCTTCTGCGCGATATTGCGGGAGTCCCGGCTATACGCCTGACCGGTTATCGGGTCGCGCACGCTGCAGATGAGCACCATCGTCGGGTGCTCGGTGAAGGGATCGAGGAACGCGGTCGTGGCGTCGGGAACGACCAGCATGTCGCTCTCCTCGATGGACTGGAAGCCGCGGATCGACGAGCCGTCGAAGCCGATGCCGTCGTCAAAGAAATCGACGTCGAAAGCAACCGCCGGGAGCGAAAAGTGCTGCCAGACTCCGGGCAGGTCGGTGAATCGAACGTCGACGATCCGGACGTTGTGTTCCTTGATCGCCGCCATCACGTCGTCGGGCGTCTTGCAAGCGAGTGCCATGCGTTTCTCTCCCCTCTTGTGCTACGGGTGCGTTGCGGGCGATGCTGTCGCGGCGCCTCGCGGTCGATTCAGACCGCGCTCGCGCCCTTTTCGCCGGTGCGGATTCGAATTACCTCTTCAACGTCGCTGACGAATATCTTGCCGTCGCCGATGCGCCCGGTGCGCGCCGCCTGGATGATGGCTTCGATCGCGCGCTCGACGAGGTTCGCCTCGAGGACGACCTCGATCTTCACCTTGGGCAGGAAGTCGACGACGTATTCGGCGCCGCGGTAAAGCTCGGTGTGGCCCTTTTGACGGCCGAACCCCTTGACCTCGATGACGGTGAGGCCCTGGAGGCCGATTTCGTGGAGCGCCTCCTTGACCTCGTCGAGCTTGAACGGCTTGATGATCGCCTCGATCTTCTTCATCTCTGAACACCTCTTGCGCGCATGGCGAGGACCGGGCCGCGAGCCGGGCGGCGACGCCCCTTACCTAGCATGCGGCGTGCCAACCGCACCAGTGCCGCGAACGCGGCCTGAATCCCCGGTTCCGGTCGATGCGGGCGGGCCGGGGCGCGCTCGATGTGCCTAAATTCCGTGCAGCCCGAGACTACCGATTAGGCACTCCGTCGGCCCGGCTCAGGCAGCGGCGGCGAGGCAGCCGCGGATGCGCCGCATCGCCTCGCGGATGCTGTCCGTGCTGCTGGCGTAGGAGAAGCGGATATAGCCCTCGCCGAGGGCGCCGAAGCTGGTGCCCGCGACCACAGCCACGCCGGCCTCGTTGAGCAGCCGGTCCTGCAGCGCCTGGGCGCCATGGCCGGTGCCGGTGATGTTGGGGAAGGCATAGAACGCGCCGAGCGGCCGGGCGCAGCGGAAGCCCGGGATGGCGTTGAGCTCGTCGACGATCACCTGGCGGCGCTCGTCGAACGCGGCGACCATGCGCTCGACCGCGTCCTGCGGGCCGGTGAGCGCCTCGATGGCGGCGTGCTGCGTCGCCGCGTTGACGCACGAGTGGTCGTTGATCGCGAGCCGGGTGGCGTGCTCGACCAACGGCTCGGGCCATACCGCGTAGCCGATGCGCCACCCGGTCATGGCGTAGGTCTTCGACCAGCCGTCGAGCAGGATCAGGCGGTCGCGGATCGACTCGTAGCCCAACAGGCTGACGTGATCGAGGCCGTCGTAGACCATCCGCGAGTAGATTTCGTCGCTCAGGACCGCGACCTGGGGATGGGCCTCGAGGCCGGCGGCCAGGCGGTCGAGCTCGGCCTTGGCGACCACGCCGCCGGTCGGGTTGGCCGGGCTGTTGACGATGATCAGCCGGGTCGCCGGCGTGATCTTCTCGAGCACCTCGTCGGCCGCGAACGAGAATCCGCTCTCCTCGTGGAGCGGGATCGCCACCGGCTTGGCGCCCGCGAAGCGGATCACCGATTCGTAGATCGGAAAACCCGGGTTGGGGTACATGATCTCGGCCCCGGGCTCGCCGAACATCAGGATGGCGAAGAACATCGTCACCTTGCCGCCGGGGACGACGACGATGCGGTCGGGATGGACCTCGACGCCGCGGCGCTCGAGGATGTCGGCGGCGACCGCCTCCCTGAGCGGCGCGATGCCGTTCGCCGGGGTATAGCCGTGATGGCCGTCGGCGAGCGCCTTGCGGCCGGCCTCGACGATGTTGTCGGGTGTCGGGAAGTCGGGCTGGCCGATGCCGAGGTTGATGATGTCGCGGCCCTGGGCGGCGAGCGCGCCGGCCCGCGCCAGCACGTCGAAGGCGGTCTCGGTGCCCAGCCGCGAGAAGCGTTCGGCGATCTGCATGGCGTACTTATGGCACAACCCCCGGAGGCGACTCAATCGGCCTGCCGAATAGGGCGACTTATCGGTTCTTGGGTCGGGCGGGCAACGGGGGCGCTTCCGGGTTCTCCGTGACCCGGATGACAGGCCGTGACCCGGCCTGCGGCGCGGCGGGGAGAACCTGCTTCAGCTCATCGCGCGCCTGTTGCCCATGCGCGAGTGAGCATGCCAACCGCCTGGAACCAGAAGGGGTGGGTATTTTCCCCACCCTCGCTCTAGGAATGCGCGAGTTGCTGAACCGCTATGCGTGGGCTCGCAGGTGGCCGAGTAAACCGAAACGGTCAACCAACCACACCGCAACTGTGCCTACCGCGCTAGCAAGTAGTGCCGCTATCAGAACGGAGAAAATTGCTTCCATACCTAAATCGCCCATGCCGCAAAATGTGCGCCTGTCCAAGCCAACGGAAGAGCCCACGCCGAAATTAGCGCTCCAAAATACTCCCACCCGCTAAGTTCATTGCCAGGTTCGTTCCGCCTAATCCATGGCCGCTCGCCAGCGAAAACCGTAATAGCAAATATAGTCAATCCGATCACCGGAATCCAATAACTAACTTTCGAAATCGCATTCCGCAGGTCATCATCGCTCACAACATATTGAAATTACGATGGATCGGTAAGTATCGCTACGTCCACCGCGACCAGCACGAGAGCGACATCAGCTAGTCCGGATGGTGCGATGCCAGCGGCCAATCTAATCCCAACTGACAGGACTAAGAGGCCTAATGTGCCCATTAACGTCGGACCTAAAATACTCAAAAAATCCCACATGCAAAACCTCGTTCATTTAAGCGAACCAGCCTGAATTTCTGCTATGCGCCACTTCCAGCGCCACCGAGCGCGCGGGGCTTGGGCCCGCCGCTGGCCCAGTCGACCAGCTCGACCGGGTGGACCACCGGGATCCGCGTGCCGCGCGCGATCTGGGCGATGCAGCCGATGTTGCCGGCGGCGATGACGTCCGCGCCGACGCGCTCGATGTTCTCCACCTTGCGCTCCCTGAGCCGCTCGGCGAGCTCCGGCTGCAACAGGTTGTAGGTGCCGGCCGAGCCGCAGCACAGGTGGCCCTCGGGCACGTCGCGCACCTCGAAGCCGCACGCCGCGAGGACCTGCTTCGGCTCGTCGTGCACCCCTTGCCCGTGCGCCAGCGAGCAGGCGGCGTGATAGGCGACGACCGGGCGCGCCGCGCCCGCGACCGGCTTGATGTCGAGCGTCGCCAACACCTCGCTCACGTCGCGCGCGAGGCCCGAGATGCGCGCCGCGGCCGCGGCCCAGGCCGGGTCGTCGCGCAGCAGGAAGCCGTACTCCTTGACCGTCGTGCCGCAGCCCGAGGCGTTGACGACCACGGCGTCGAGGCCGCCGGTATCGAGCTCGCGCGTCCACGCCGCGACGTTGGCCACCGCCGCCCGGCGCGCCGGCGCCTCCTGGCCCAGGTGATGAACGAGCGCGCCGCAGCAGCCCGCGCCTTTCGCCACCACCACCTCGCATCCGTGGCGAGTGAGCACGCGCACCGTGGCCTCGTTGATCTCGGGGCTCAGCACCGTCTGGACGCAGCCGGACAAGAGCGCCACGCGCATGCGCTTCGGCGGCTGCGCCGGATGGACCCGCGGACGGTCGACGGACGACGGCTTCGGCAGCCGCGCCGGCGCCATCGCCATCACCGTCTTGAGCCGCCCCGGCAAGAGCCGCGCCAGCGGCCGCACCGGCCGCGCCGCGAGCAGCGCCAGGCGGAACAGCCCGGGGCGCGGCAGCACCAGCGCCAGCAGCGTGCGCAGCAGGCGTTCGGGCCACGGTCTCGTATAGTTCGCTTCGATGTGCGCGCGGGCGTTGTCGACGAGGTGCATGTAGTTGACGCCGGAGGGACACGTCGTCATGCACGACAGACAGCTCAGGCAGCGGTCGATGTGCATGACCACCTTGGCCGTCGCCGGCTTGTCGTTCTCCAGCATGTTCTTGATCAGGTAGATGCGCCCGCGCGGGCTGTCGAGCTCGTCGCCCAACAGCACGTAGGTCGGGCAGGTGGCGAGGCAAAAGCCGCAGTGCACGCACTTGCGCAGCACGCGCTCGGCCTCCTTCACGCCGGCGTCGGCGAGCTGGGCGAGGGTGAAGTTGGTCTGCATGGGGGTCCGGACTCAGACGCCGGCGTACATGCGGCCGGGGTTGAGGACGCGGCGCGGATCGAAGCTCTCCTTGACGCGCCTGGTCAGCGCCGCGAGCGGCCCGGACGGGGGCTGGAACACCTCGACGGCGCCGCGCAGCCCGGCCTCGGCGCGCACCAGCGTGGCGTGGCCCGAGGCCTCGGCCACCGCCGCGCGCACCAGCGCCGCGCCGCCGTCGCCATCGCCCGCGAGGCTCAGCCACACCAGCCCGCCGCCCCAGTCGTAGTACGCCTCGGCCTCGGCCTCGGCCACAGCGGCGACGCGCGCGACCACCTCGGCGCCGGCGGCCGGCGGCACCGAGAGCCGCCACACGGCCCGGCCGTCGGCGCTCGCCTCGGCGGAGCCACCGGCGGAGCCAGGGCCCACGAACGGCGCGACGTCGCGCACCTCGCGCCACCAGACGGCGGAGTCGCGGCCGTGCAGCTCCTCGACCTCGCCCAAGTCGCCCATGAGCTCGCGCAGCGCCTGGCAGCGGTGCTCGGCCGACGGCGCCGGACCCTCGGCGCGCACCGCGGTCACCGCCGCTCTCGCGCCGGCGACGCGCACGACGCCGGAGCGCGCCGCGAGCTTCGCCGGCAGGTGCGCCGCGGCCGACACCTCGTGCGGGCTCCTGAGCGCCGCGCTCATGGCGCGCGCCGCGCCGGCGTCGTCGAGGCCGAAGACCAGCACCGTGCGGACCTTCTCGGGCGCCGGCACGACCTTGAACGTGAGCTCGGTCATCACCACCAGGGTGCCGTAGGCGCCGGCGAACAGCTTGCACAGGTCGTAGCCGGTGACGTTCTTGACCACCCGGCCGCCGGCCTTGATCGCCTCGCCGCGTCCGGTGACGGCGTGGACGCCGAGGAAGTGGTCGCGCGCCGCGCCGGCCTTGACGCGCCGCGGCCCCGAGAGGTTGCAGGCGAACACCCCGCCAATCGTGCCGACGCCCCGGGTCGCGCCGAACAGCGGACCCAGGTCGGGCGGCTCGAAACCGAGCTGCTGGCCTTCGGCGGCCAGCGCGGCCTCGACCTCGGCGAGCGGGGTGCCGGGCCGGGCCGACATCACCAGCTCGGACTTCTCGTACATCTCGATGCCGCCAAGCCCGGAGACGTCGAGCCGGTGCGCGGCCTGCACCGTGCGCCCAAACGCCCGCTTCGAGCCGCCACCTATGACTTCGAGCGACGATTCCTCGGCCGCCGCCCACGCCACCGCGTCGAGCACCTGCGCGGCGTCGGCGGGCTTCAGCACATCGGCCATCAGAACCGCGGCAGGTCGGGGAAGCGAAGCTGGCCCTTGTGGACGTGCATGCGGCCGAGCTCGGCGCAGCGGTGCGTGGTGGGGAACACCTTGCCGGGGTTGAGCAAGCCGTCGGCGTCGAAGGCGCACTTGAGGCGCTGCTGCTGGTCGAGGTCGGCCTCGCTGAACATCGTCGGCATCAGGTCGCGCTTCTCGACGCCGACGCCGTGCTCGCCCGTGAGCACGCCGCCGACCTCGACGCACAGCCTGAGGATATCGGCGCCGAACTGCTCGGTCTTCTCGAGCTCGCCGGGCACGTTGGCGTCGTAGAGGATGAGCGGGTGCAGGTTGCCGTCGCCGGCGTGGAACACGTTGGCGACGCCGAGGCCGTACTTCCGCGACAGCTCGGCGATGCGTTTCAGCACCTCGGGAAGGCGGGCGCGCGGGATGGTGCCGTCCATGCAGTAGTAGTCGGGCGAAATCCGCCCGATCGCCGGGAACGCCGCCTTGCGCCCGGCCCAGAAGCGCTCGCGCTCTTCCTCGCTGGTGCTGGCGCGGAGCGTGGTCGCGCCGCTGTCCTCGGCCATTTCGCGCACGCGCTCGATCAGGTGGTCGACCTCGACCTCGGGGCCGTCGAGCTCGATGATCAGGAGCGCCTCGGCGTCGAGCGGATAGCCGGCGTGGCAGAACTCCTCGGCCGCGCGCACCGCGGCGCGGTCCATCATCTCCATGCCGCCGGGGATGATGCCGGCGGCGATGACGCGGCCGACGCAGTCGCCCGCCGCCTCGCTGCTCGGGAAGCCGACGAGCAGCGCCCGCGCGCACGCCGGTGAGCGCAGGATGCGCACGGTGACCTCGGTGATCACCCCCAACAAACCCTCCGAGCCGGCGATGACGCCCAACAGGTCGTAACCCTCGGAGTCGAGGTGCTTGCCGCCGATACGAACGACGTCGCCGTTCATCAGCACCATCTCGACGCCGAGGATGTTGTTGGTCGTCACGCCGTACTTGAGGCAGTGCACGCCGCCCGAGTTCTCGGCGACGTTGCCGCCGATGGTGCAGGCGATCTGGCTCGACGGGTCGGGCGCGTAGTAGAAGCCGGCGTGCTCGACCGCCTGGGTCACGGCCAGGTTGGTGACGCCCGTCTGGACGACGGCGCAGCGGTTGTCGAAGTCGACATCGAGGATGCGGTTGAACTTGCCGAGGCCCAAGGTCACCCCGTCGGCGAGCGGCAGCGCGCCGCCCGAAAGGCCGGTGCCGGCGCCGCGCGGCACCACCTTGACGCCGCGTTCGCGGCACAGCCCGAGGATGCGCGAGACCTGCCCGGTGGTCTCGGGCAGCACCACGATCATGGGCAGCTGGCGATACGCGGTGAGCCCGTCGCACTCGTAGACGCGCAACTCGTCGTCGTCGGCGATGACCGATTCGGCAGGCACGATCTCGCACAGCAGCGCGGCGAGGTCGTCGCGCCGAGCGACCACGTCCTGGTCCGGCTCGGGCATCTGCATCGGGATTCTGCCTCGCCGAGAGGGGCCAACCGGCCGCTCCGCCCGCCTTGGCCGCGCGGAGCGAGCTTCGCCTTGATTGTGGGGCACCCCGCGTTGCCAGTCAACGTCGCCGCCGAGCGGCGCCGCCCGGCGCGCGGCTCAGCCCTGGCGCGCCTTGAAGCGGGGGTTGGTCTTGTTGATGATGTAGACGCGGCGCTTGCGGCGCACGAGACGACAGTCGCGGTGCCGTTTCTTGGCCGTCTTGAACGAGTGCAAAACCTTCATCGCCGGTACCGCCTTGTGGCCAGGATCGCCGCGGGACCGCGCACCCTACGCAGCGGCCGCGTGGCGGTCAACCGAAATTGCCGCCTGTAACGCAGCCATCGCGTTCACCGAGCCAACGCGCGGGGCGTGCCGCTCCCGTCCTTATCTAGGAAATACCCGCTCCCGTCCTTCTTCACGAAATTGCCGCTCCCGCTCTTTCTTCACGAAATAGTAAGACTCTGATGGTTAACGGATCGTGTCTAGGCCACCACACGAATCGCGGAGACCATGAAGATGTACAAGGTGATCCCACTCGCGCTTGTCGCCTGCCTGTGGGCGGCTCCCTCATGGGGCGACAACGAGAACGATCTAAACGGTTCTTGAAAACGGGCGTATGCCAGCAATGCGACCTATCCAAGGCCAACTTGCAGAACGCCGACCTTAGAGGCGCCGACCTTAGGCGAGCCAACCTCAGCGGCGCCAAGCTCAGAAAAGCCGACCTCTCGGGCGCCGTGCTCTCCGGAGCCGAGCTGTCGGGCGCCAACCTCAGCGGCGCCGACCTCACCAAGGCCGTGCTGTGGCGCGCCACCCTCGGGGACGCCAACCTGAAGGACGCCACCCTCGAGAGGGCCAACCTCACGGAAGCCAACCTGGTGGGAGCGAACCTGCGCCAAGCCGACCTCACGTCGGCCAAGCTTGGCGGCGCCGACCTCACCGGCGCCGACCTCAACGGCGCCAACCTGCTGGGGGCCCAGCTCCCGGGAGCCGCTCTCGGTGACGCCGACCTCAGGGCGGCCAACTTCCGGAGGGCCAACCTGATTGGCGCCAACCTGACGGGAGCCAACCACAGAGGCACCAGCTTCTGGCAGGCCGAGCTCGACGATATCAAAGGGTTTGACCCGCTTCAGTTCGATTAACCGACGCGCCTAGCCCGCATTTCTCACCAGGATGCGGGCTAGACGCTGACAGCCCGACGGCATGCGCCTCTTGAGAGGCGCATCGCCGCGGCTTTTGGCGCACCCTCGACCCATGGCGACTCGTGGTATCGTCCCGGCGCCCTGCGACGCTCTTTGGCGCCCGTGGCGCTGCTTCGGGACTTCGCTGATCTGCTAATCCAGCATCCAGGGACAAATCCGTTCGGCCCATATGACGTTCGGCGGATATGAACGGACTTTCAGGCAGCAATTTTTCGATACATTTGACGTACAGCGTACTTTGCCCTAGATGTCGGCATGATTCGAAGCTTCAAAGACCGGCGAACCGAGCGGCTTTTTAATGGCGATAGGGTTCGGGGGTTTGAGGGCTTCGCGCGCGCCGCCGAGAAACGGCTCCGCTTGCTCGATGCCGCCGACACTCTCGAAGCCGTGCGCATGTTGCCGAGCAACCACCTGAAAGCCCTCGGGGGCGATCGTCGAGGCCAGTTCAGCATTCGTATTAACCGGCAATGGCGGGTGTGCTTCGACTGGCGCGAGGACGGCCCGTGCAACGTTGAGATCGTGGACTATCACTGAAGGAGGCGGCCATGCCGCGTGAGCCAATCCATCCCGGCGAGTTTCTCGCGGATGAGTTAGGGGAAATCGGGATCAGCGCCGCCGAACTGGCCCGGAACCTTCACGTTCCGGCGAACCGGATCTCGCAGATCATCGCCGGCAAGCGGAACATCACGGCGGCCACGGCGTTGCGGCTGGGACGCTATTTCGGCACCGGCCCGGAAATCTGGTTGAACCTGCAGCAAGCCTACGAGCTCGATCTGGCGCGGCAGGAAATCGGGTCGGAGATCGCGCGCATTCCCTGCCGCGAACCCGCGCCGCAACCGTGAGGCAAACTGTGGCCGATAGAAGGCAGTGGTGCTTAACAGAGAGCATTGAGACAATTACCAGTATAGTGTTTTTTATTCTATTTTCTGTTTTAAGCCTCGCCTATACTCTGAGTTGTCTTCAATCATTTTTTTCGGTAGTGTGAAATCATTGTTGCACGAAATTACAAATCGGTGAGAGAATGTGACCTGTAAGGAATTCATAAACGTTACGTTGTCATGAGTGCATGTTACCGGCTGTCCGCTTCTTATCGCAGAGATCAAGGCCTCAAATTTAGTTATTATCACGCCTAAGTTTGAATATGCAGCCCTTAGTGGAAGGTGTCCGCGAAGCGCGTGCACGTGGCGATAATTTTCGTGTGCCTTTCCAAGAATCGACGGACACCAAAACCCTAGGGTAAGTAATTTACTTATTGGTAGGTAAATTTGGACTCCCGGAACAGCTAATCCGAGGTTGCCATAAGGACGTAAATCGTTATCGTTATGTAACGTGACCGGATTATCAGACAAATAAAAGAATTTGTTACGTTTAGTTTTGAATAGAATCCAATTTTTGTCCAAGATCGCTGGCACAAATTCCTCAAACTTCAGCACAAATCTTGCAGTCATGAGTTTAATTGAGTTTTCGTCTAGTTCAATAAAATCCTGGACCTGGGATGGATCACCGCCGATTTGTCGTATCTTGTTAACTAATGTCTCATTAAGAAACAATGTCATCTCCCTAAACTGTCGCGTTCGGAAGAATTGAATAATAACTAAAGTTGCAATCTTTGCGTGTTCTAAAGGCGTTAAATCAGATAAATTTTCTCTGTCGATTATTTTCTGAACGACCGGAGCAGTTTCGTTTTCAATAAATGTGAAAATTGGTTCCGCATCTACCGTGTAGTCACTCAGATCAAATACGTTGTAATTTAATTCAGACGCAATGTTCTTTATATTCGTGCGAAAGGTATTGTCGTTATGTTTGTCAAATACCCAAACTTGGTTTTTGCCGAGAACGCAAAATTTCTTAAGGAGGAAAATCGGTACATAATGTTGTGTTTCTGCTTTTTTTTCATCTTTGGGCATTGTATGCCTCGCAACAAGAAATCTACGGTATCAGACATTTTTTTGTTAATATTTTATCAGTCTATTCAAAATCCCACGGATTGTATTGACTCGTACTTTGGTTCGAGGGGTCAGCGCCTACCGAACAGCTTCTCGATGTCGGTGAGCTTGAGCT
>JADFMW010000211.1 GCA_022563655.1 Pseudomonadota bacterium | reverse complement strand
GAGCCGGAGCGGCCGGAGTCGAAGCGGCCGGCGCCGCCCGCCGCCGGCGCGGCGCTGCCGCCCGCGGCCGGGACCGCGCGCGAGATCGCCGCGTCGTGCGCCACCATCGACGAGCTGGTCGCCGCGATCCGCGCCTTCGACGGTTGCGCGCTCAAGGAGACCGCGACCAACACCGTCATATTCGACGGCAACCCGAAGGCGCGCATCGTGTTCATAGGCGAGGCGCCCGGCGCCGAGGAGGACCGCCGCGGCCTGCCGTTCGTGGGCCCCGCCGGCCGCCTGCTCGACCGCATGTTGGCGGCGATCGGCCTCGACCGCGAGACGGTTTGCATCGCCAACGTGCTGTTCTGGCGGCCGCCGGGCAACCGCTCGCCCACCGCCGACGAGTTGGCGACCTGCCTGCCCTTCGCCCAGCGGCTGATCGAGCTCGTCGCGCCCGAGGTGGTGGTGTTCGTCGGCGGCATCCCGGCTAAGTTGCTGCTCGGACGCGGCGAGGGCATCACGCGGCTGCGCGGCGCCTGGCACGACTACCACAGTCCGGGGCTCGCCGCGCCCATCGCCGCGATCGCGACGTTTCACTCCGCTTATCTCCTGCGCAGGCCGATCGCAAAGCGCGAGTCGTGGCGCGACTTGCTCGCCATCAAGGCCAAGCTCGACGAAGGGGGGTAGCGGTTAATGTCTCAGTTTGGCGAAGGTCCGCTCATAGGCAGAATGAGACGTTACGGCGTCTGAACATCCTCACTTGATCTAGTTGTCCTGTGCGCGCTTGGCGCGGATCGCCTTGGCGCGGGCCTCCATCCTTTCCGCCTCGTCGCTACGACCGGTTGCACGCAGCAGGACGGCGTAATTTTCCAGGCTCTGGGCCACGTTGGGGTGCTCCGGCCCCAGGGCTTTCTCCCAGATCGCCAGCGCCCGCTTGTAGAGCGGCTCGGCTTCGCCGTAGCGGCCCTGGTCGTGGTAGAGCAAGGCGAGGTTGTTGAGGTTCGTTGCTAGGTCCGGATGCTCAGACCCCAGGGCCTTTTCGAAGATAGCCAGTGCCCGTTGAAATAGCGACTCGGCTTCTCCATACCTGCCCTGATTGCGGTACATCCCCGCCAGGTTGTCGAGCCTGATGGCCACGTTGGGGTGCTCCCGCCCCAGAGCCTTCTCGTCGATTGCCAGCGCCCGCTTCAAGAGCGGCTCGGCCTTGGCGTCGCGGCCCTGGGCGCGGTAAAGCAACGCCAGGCTGTTGAGACTCGTGGCGACGCGGGGGTGCTCCGGCCCCAGGGCCTTCTCCCGGATCGCGAGCGCGCGCTTGTAGAGCGGCTTCGCCTCGGCGTACCTGCCCTGGGCGCGGTAGAGCGCCGCCAGGTTGTTGAGGTTCGTGGCTACGCGGGGGTGCTCCGGCCCGAGAGCCTTCTCCCAGATCGCCAGCGCCCGCTTCAAGAGCGGCTCGGCCTCGGCGTAGCGGCCCTGGGCGTGGTAGAGCACCGCCAGGTTGTTGAGGCTCGCGGCGACCTGGGGATGCGCCGGCCCCAGGGCCTTCTCCATGATCGCCAGGGAGCGCTGGTGGAGCGGCTCGGCCTCGGCATAGCGGGCCTGGGCGTCGTAGAGTGTCGCCAGGTTGCCGAGACTTCTGGCGAGGCGTACATCATCAGGCCCAAACGCTTCCGCCTCCTTCAGCGCGGCCTCGAATTGCTTCTCGGCTTCAGCGTAGTCGGCATGCTGGTACGCCTGTTGACCGGCGGTGATGTAGCTTTCCCACTGCCCGCCCTGAGCAGGGGCGTGCGCCGGCCAGAGGGCCAGCCACACCAAGCCCACGACCAGCCAATTTGCCTTGTGAATTGTCATAGGTCGCACGCCCCCCGCGACCGCATCGCGTGTGCAACTTAGCTCGATGGATGCAAAATGTCACGAGCATGCTACCAGGGACCGAGTAAGTCGGTTGATTCTGGGCCAAAGTCTGAAAACGGGGCTGTGCGGCCAGGGGCAAGCACCACAGCCCGGGGCTCGCCGAGCCGATCCCGACGATGGCTATGTACCATTCCGCCTATCTGTTGCGCCTACCGATCAAGAAGCGCGAGGCGTGGCGCGACCTTCTCGCCATCAAGGCCAAGCTCGCCGGCGGGGACTAGCTGACCCTCGCCGCCGCGCGGCTGACCCAGGCCGCCCGCCTGGCCCAGGCCGCCCGCCCCGGCGGGCTTGTCGCGGGGCGGGCGTTGCTTTATGTTCGCGGCAACGGTGGAATAAGACAATAATCGTACCGACGGGGGCTATGGGGGTTGGTCTAGCGGCCCCGCGGCGCCTTGGCAGATGGGTGCTGTGGCTGTGTTTCACGGGGGCTCTCGCGGCGCAGGCGGAGATGCCGGCGCGGCACGATGGCGCCGCGGTCGCCGGTGTGCCCGGCGGCGACTCCGCTCACCAGGTCGTGCTGCCGCGCGTGTTGTCGGCGCCCGACGAGGCGCGCTACGCCCGCATCTTCGAGCTCCAGGAGACCGGCCGCTGGCGCGCGGCCGATCACGAGATCAAGCAGCTCGGCGACCGCCTTCTCATGGGTCACGTGCTGGCCCAGCGCTATCTTCATCCGACCCGTTACCGGTCGCGGTTCAGCGAGCTCAAGGCGTGGCTCGCGGCCTATGCCGACCACCCCGAGGCGGGGCGCATCCACTGGCTGGCGATGCGCCGCAAGCCCAGCGGCGCCAAGGCGCCGCGCAAGCCCGTGCCGTCGCCGCAGCCGCGCCTGGCCAGCGAGCAGCCCGCATCCGACCCGGTCTACGTCTCGCCGCGCAAGCGCTCGGCGGCGCAGCGGCGCACGCTGGCCAATCTGCGCGCCCACATGCGCGCCCACATGCGGCGCGGCGATCCCGCGACCGCCGCGAAGCACCTGCGGAAAAACGATTTTCGCGCGCTCGCCGACGACGTCGAGTTCGACGCCATGCGGCGCGAGATCGCCCACGCCTACTTCCTGAGGGGCGACGACCGCAACGCGTTGAAGCTCGCCGCGGCGAGCGCCGAGCGCTCGGGCGCGACCGTGCCGCTGGCGCGCTGGACGGCGGGGCTGGCCGCCTTTCGCCTTGGCGACA
>JADFMW010000039.1 GCA_022563655.1 Pseudomonadota bacterium | reverse complement strand
CCCCCCTTATTAACGCTTAATGCGAGCATGACGCCCCTGGCCCCCCCTTGGCCTCTTGCGTGCGAGTGCATATCCCCACTTATTTCGCGGCCGAATCTTCTATCCCACCGGTTCACACTTATCTCGAAGCGAGTTCCGAGTTTTCACAAGGTCGATGTATCGCTCGGTCGCGCGTTGGCTTTCCGAATAGGTTTGTCCGTCCAATGCTAACAGCTGCTTTAAGCGCGCCCGACTGGCGAGGGCGCCTGCCCAGCCGTACACCACCGCATTCCACAGTTTGATGTTAGACACGATGAGTCCGAGGGCCGGATGGCACTTGCACATGCCGGCGATGCCCCCCAGCAGGTCCAGGGAGGCGTCCAGAAATTCATCCTTGGTCCGGGCATCAATGGCATCCTGGCCACCACGGGCGGCATCCAAGCCCGCGTTGACCTTGCTAAGCCCCGACAGCATTTGATCCAATTTCTTCGCGTTCACGACCTCGGTGGTGGCCCGCCGTATTTCGTTTTGCCGCGCCATGTTTTGATATATTGACTGGGTGATTTTCCTCCCGAAAGCCTTTTGAAGCTTCTTGAGGGAATCGACCCCGGCGCGTTCGATGAAGTCTTTCGCCTTCACGTTGAAACCGCTAAGGATCAGGGGGAACACTGCTCCTCTCGCCTTCCTTCTCGCATTCGCCCGTGCGGCCCTATCCAGCGCCGTCCATTCCTCGACGTTACGGGTGTAGTCATCCGCTTGAGAAATGAGTCGCTTGAGGTGGGCACGTTGGCTTTCCATCTTTCGCTCCACATCGGCGAGCTTACTAAATTCACATAGAACCAATTCCTTATCTTCATCAAAGAATGAAGCGGCCGCCGCGACTTTGTCGCAAAACGCTTTTACGTCCTGGTTATGAGATTGCTGCTGGGCACTAATGTCCCGAAGGGTCGCCTTGCACCGAGAGTCCTTGGACGATCCGGCTATCACGGCCTTGCAGGCGCGGTTGAACGCCTTGCCCTCACGCGTGATGACGGAACGCTCACGCGTTAGCTGACCTCTTCGATGCGCCAGCTCGGTCCTCACGGGATCCGCAACAGACGACGGGATCTCGCACAACTTGGCAAATCCCGCGGCACGGGCGTCGGGCGCGCTGAACGAGACCAGCACCATGAACAACAGGGCACTGAGGCTGCGTTCAGAAAACGTCCGCATCGTCTGCTCCTCCAACCACCCTCAAAAACCGGACTCTCACTCAATGTCCGGCAGGAGAGTTGCCCGTTCTCCGCCACGGAATGCCCGTGGAAAATCGCGGCTAATTGGCTCGGCGCCGCGGCCTCAAGAAATGAACGCTGCTGGATAAGGCAGAGGCTCTGCCGCACACCCGCCGCGGCGCCTGTAGCATTTTATTACTTGAGAATCCTTTTCCGGCGTTCATTGTATCCTTGTTTCCCAGCACCTCCCGTACATTGTTCAGAATGGCAGCGGAGGGGATTACTCGTGCGGGCCCGGCGTACTTAGCAAGAAGTCTCAGTTCATGGTCCATCCGATTAGTTGGCCGTCTCCCCCTCGTCACCCTGAACCTGTGAGTCCTTATCACCCGCGGCGGCGGATTCGCCTTCTTCACTGTAGTCAAACGAATAATTTTTAACTCTTTCTCTCTCATTTTTGTCTATCCTATACAAGTCAAACACTTCTCCTTTTTCAAAACCCGAGTAATTGATCCTATATTGAATTTTGTCAAGCTTAATTCTCTCCCGCGCAAGTTTTACACTGTCCCCGGCATTCTTCGCCTCCTTCACCCGCTTTGACTGTACCGCGAGGAGGCCTCCATCTGCGTCTAGGCCACGCTGCAAGTCCTTCAACTTTTCGCATCCCCACACGGGAATGAGGAGGTAGGAGGTCACGGGGGCTCCGGCCACTTTGGGCATGGGGACGGGTTGTTCGGCCGGTTTACCCCATTTCTTCACAAAAACTTGGTCGGACCAAGCCTTGGCCTCCTCATCCTTGTAGTCGACGGGGTCACCGGGACCGAGCTGGACCACCCCGGTTCCTTTTCCCTTCCTGCCGGCAGCGCTGGCGGATTGTGCTTGACTAATGGCCGACGTAGGATCCTTGCTGCGCTCGGCAGCGCCCTGCAGCAACGCCTGCGATCCTCCCGAAGCGTCTGTCGGCGTTCCTCCCAATCGGGGTACGTTTTTGGACGTTAACGGGCATCTTATAGAAGCGCACTTTTGCGCCTCGTCGGGATTGTATGGGCGCTCGTCGCAATCAACTTGTTCGCCTAACATCACCCCGACCCCCCCTATGCTGCTGGATCCGGATCCGCCGAACCCGCCGAACCCGCCGAATTGTGCAAGACGGTCCCACTTCACCGCCTCGTCATAGTCCCGAGGGACGTCATAGCCTCGTTCGTACATAACGCCGAGGCCGGCGCGGACCGACGCCAGCACGTCCACGTCACCGGATATAGCTTCAGTTGAATCGCCGAGGTCCGCAAGCAGGGTGGCGTTCCAGTCGGTGAAGGTCGCGTCGCCTTCGATGCCGGCGACAAAATCGCGCCCTTCGCCCAACGGGGAGCCGAACCGATCGTTGACGCCGACATGACCACCGCCGGCGAAGCCATCAAGGTCGAGGTCGTCCACGAAGATTGGCGATGCTTCGACGAGATCCTTGCCCCCGTCGTAATCGGCCACACCACCACCGACGTGGCCGCCGATGTAGACGCCCGTCCAATCGAACGTCTCCCGCGCGGCCGCCGGCGTCGCCCCGCTGGCGGCGGCGAACATGGCGATCGCGGCCACGCCGCTCAACAGCCGGTTCTTCAACATGAAACCTGCCCCCCTTCGGCCTTCTCCTTCGAGAAAGCGCGTTAGCGGACTACGGGATCGCCAATATACGCGCCACGGCCTCGCGTGTCACTGGTTCTAATCCGTGCGCCATGCCCGTCTGGACAGGAGGTTACGTTCACACATGGTCCAGACCGGGGCGCATATGCGCCGTTCTTGCACGTGAGGCGAACGCAACTCGCGGCGCGCACGAACTCCGGTTATCATCGTTCCCGACAACGACCGATTGGCAGGTTCGGATACCCGATCAGTGAGCGTTCCGGCATCGGGTGAAGGTTAAGCGACATGTCTAATGTAACATCCGCGCGTGCGCCTCCGCGACGCGGGAAGACGAAGCAGCCATCGAATCCGTTGCTTGAAGAGCGCAAGAAGCTCGAGGAAGCCGAGCGCCTGCGGCGTGCACGCGAGCTCGACCGCGCACAGCGCATCTGCAAGGGCATTCTCAAGCGTTACCCCGACTACGTCGGCGCGCTCCATACCCTCGGGCTCGTGCTGGCCGACAAGCGCGAATACGCGCAGTCGTTGCCATACCTGGTCCAGGCCGCGATGTTGAACCCGAAGGACTGGACGACGCTGACCGCGCTCAGCGGCGTCTACCTGCGCCTCGGCGCCCGGGTGATGGCGGCACGGACCCTGGAGCAGGCGCTGCGGCGCAAACCGGACGACGCCAGCATCCTGACTACGCTCGGCGAGATCTACAGGGAGGATCGGGAGTACGAGGCGGCGGCCGAGACGTTCCGCAGGGCACTGTCGCTGGATGAGTCGCTGCATGCAGCCGGGATCGGGCTTGGCGACAGCTGTACGCACCTTGGCGAGCTTGCCGAAGCCGCGGCAGCGTTCGAGGAGGCGGTCAAGCATTATACGCACTCTATCAAGGTGATGTACTCGCTGAGCCAGCTGCCGGGATCGTTGGTCAAGGTCGATGTGCTGTCGCTCCTCGATGATGCCGTCCCGGAGGAGACGGAGGATCGAGAGGATTTCGATTCCTCCTACGCCTTCACGAAAGCTGCGTCGCTAGACAAGGCTGGCCGGCATGCCGCAGCCTGGGAATGTCTGGTGGCGGCCAATCGGCGACCGTTTCTTCAGCAGCGGGATAACCACCGAAAGGACGTTCAACTACAGAAGGTATTCTTAGAGGGGGCGATCCAAGGCCCGATTGGAGTGGAACCCGGCGGTTCCGACCCGGGCGGACATTCCCAATCGCTCTTCATCCTGGGGCCGTCGCGGTCGGGCAAGACCACGATGGAGCGCCTCGTCGGCGCGATCGATGGCGTCAAGCGGGGATACGAGAATCCGATCGTCGAGAACTCCGTGCGCCAGGCATTTCAAACCGCGGGCCTGCCCACGAGGGAGCGCATCTTCGAGCTCCCAGCGGCACTCGATGAGCTGTGCCGCGACTTCTATCTCGAAGAGCTGGAAGAAAGGGCCGGGTCCGCCAGGGTCTTCACCAACACGATGCCTGGGCATATCACCGGCGTGTTGCGCCTCGCGGCCGTGGTGCCCCATGCGCGGTTCATTTTCGTCAAACGCGATCTCGATGACATCTGCCTTCGGATCTTCATGAAGAAGTACCTCTCCGGAAACGCCTATGCTTACGACATCGGGACCATTCGCGAGTACGTTGGGTGGTACTATCGGATGATCGATGTTCTGGCTGAACGGCTTCCGCACATCGCGACCGTGATCCAATACGACGAGATGTTGGCCAGTCCTGCTGCCGCGGCGCGGTCAGCCGCGAAGCTCTGCGGCCTCACGGTGCCCAGTGGTCCTCTGCCCGAGCTCGGCGACGACCGAGGGTGCGCCGAGCCCTATCGGGAACTGATCGCCGGCGCTCCTAGCAATGCGAGTAACGTAGTTGTGAATCAACACACCTGAGGGAATGTCCGAAGTTCGTTGCAAGCTTCGCTGCAGCTATCAGGGTGCAAGGCAATGCGAAGGCTTTCGACCGTGCTGCTGATTATTCTGGCGATGGGGCTCGTGGGCGCTACGGCCGCCGCGGCCGAGCCTCCAACCATCATCGATCTGGAAAAGCTGATCGAAAGCGACGGTGACGACGATCACGTCGTCGGCGAGGATATGTGCTAGCCCGGGGCCGGCGCCGGGTAACGGCCGGCAGTCTCTCCCCTTAATCGTCTATTCAGCATAGGCCCCTTAATCGTCTATTAAGCATAGGCCTGCGACACTGCCCTGCCGAGGGGCGGCTCTGCGCGCGGCTCTGCACGCGGCTCTGCGCGCGGCTCCCGGGGCGACTCCGCGCCGGGCGGGCACCGCCGACATCGCGACAATTTGTCTTCGCGCCGAAACGGAGCCGATGACCCGCTGTGACGCGTCGAGGGAGCTGTCGGACAAAGGATACCTCTGCCCGTGTCAGCATTGAGTGGCGGGCCCGCCGCGCCAACCTCCGCCGTCGCCGAGGCCTTCGGCCGGGTCAAGGGCGTCTTCATCGACCGGGGACAATCCGCACTGGTTCTGCGCGGCGCCGCGCTGGTGTTCCTCATCCGCGGGGGCGGGGCGGGGCTTATCTACCTCAGCCAGGTGTTGCTGGCGCGCTGGATGGAGCCGACGCAATTCGGCATCTATGTCTATGCATGGTCGTGGGCGATCCTGCTCGCCTTCCCCGCGGGCGCCGGGTTCAACACCGCCTCACTGCGCTTTATCCCGGAATACGAGTCCCGGGCCGATTGGTCCCGGCTCGCCGCTTTCGTCCGCCGGGCCTGGAGCGTGACCTGCTTGGCCAGCGTCGCCATCGGCGTCGCCGGAAGCCTCATAATACTCGCCGCCAGAGGCCACGTTGCCGCCCATTACATCACCCCCCTTTGGCTTGCTTTTGCCAGCGTTCCCCCGCTCGCGCTGCTGGCGCTTCACATCGACATGGCGCGCGGCTTCGGCTGGCCCGGCCTGGCCTTCGCGCCGAGGCTTCTCGCGGCCCCGGTTCTGCTCGTCGCCGGGACCGTTCTTGTGATCATCTCCGGAGCGAAGCCGACCGGGCCGCTCGTCCTCGTGGTGGCTCTCGTGTCGAGCTTGATGATCGCTCCGCTTCAGGGCCGCGCCATCTGGGCGCGTCTTCCCGCCGCGATACGAAAGGCGCGGCCGACGTACGAAACGCGGCTTTGGTCGCGGGTGGCGCTGCCTTTGCTGCTGGCCTCGGGCTTTCACGTCGTCTTGAGTCAGACCGACGTGATCATGATCGGCGCGTTTCTCGCGCCGGACGACGTGGCGGTTTATTACGCCGCGGCGAAGACAGCCGTGTTTGTCTCTTTTGTTCTGGCCGCCGTGAACGCCGTCGCGGCCCCCAAGCTGGCGGCGCTCTACGCCGAGCGACGGCTGGACGATTTGCAGACGCTGCTCTCCGACATGAGTCACTGGATTTTCTGGCCGGCGCTCGCCGCCGCGGCGGCGGCCGTGCTCCTCGGGGCCGAGATCCTGACCTTGTTCGGGCCCACGTTTTCGGCGGGTCACACCGCGCTCGTCATCCTTGTCTTCGGCCACCTGGTGAGGGCGGGCACGGGGCTGGTGGGGGACCTTCTGGGCCTGACCGGGCACCAAAAACTCAACGCCTGGGTTCTTGCCTTGAGCGCCGTGCTGAACGTGATCCTCAACACTCTTCTCATACCCCGTTTCGGCATCGCCGGCGCCGCCGCCGCCACCGCCGTCAGCATGGCGTTCTGGAACGTCGGGCTATGGCTGCTGGGGCGCAGAAAATTAGGCGTCGACACATCGATCATCAACGCTCTTCGCCGGCTGAGACATGCCCCTGTGCCCGCCGCCGCTGTCGTGACATCGCGAAACCATCCTTAGGCTGAAATGATCTTCTGGCTGCTGATCGGCCTCGTCGCCTTTGCCCCCTTCCCCTTCGCCTCCGTGCCGCCATGGAGCTCGGGCCTCATGGCCTGCGCCGTGGCCGGTCTGCTCATCGCATGGAGCATGAAACTCGTCTCCGGCACGGCGCGTCCGGAGGTCGGCTTTCGCGAGACCAAGGTCTTTCTTATACCCTTCGGACTGGCCGCGGCATGGGCGGCGATCCAGGCCATGCCGATCGCGCCGGATACCCTGGATCACCCGTTGTGGATCGGCGCCGGCGCCGCGCTCGGGGCGAACCTGCGAGGAACGGTGTCGCTCGACCCGTCCGCGACCGGCTCGGCCCTGGCGTTGCTGCTCGCCTACGGCGGCATCTTCTGGCTTTCCCTGCAGTACTGCCGTTCGCGCCAACGCGCCCGTCAGGTGTTCCTCGCCCTGACGGTGGCCGGGCTGGGCTACGCCGCCTACGGCCTGGTTGTCGAGTTCAGCGGCGCACACATGGTGCTGTGGTTCGAAAAATCGGCTTACGTCAACAACCTCACCAGCACCTTCATCAACCGCAACTCCTATGCCACCTACGCGGGTCTGACCCTGCTCTGCGCCATCGCCATGTTCATCGAGCTGTTCTCCGGGGCCGTCGGCGACCACCTCAGTGGCAGGGAACGGATCCGCAGCACCCTGGAGGTCGCCACCGGACGGGGCTGGATGACCCTGGTGGCCTGCCCGGTGATCGCCACGGCCCTACTCCTTAGCGAATCCCGGGGCGGCTTCCTGAGCACGAGCGTGGGCATTGTGGCCCTTGTCATTGCCATCGGGGCAACGCGCACCGTGGGGTTTCGTCACGCCTTCGCCATGGCGGTGGCCGTCTTCGGGATCGGCCTCGTTTTCTTCCTTTTCAGCGGCGAGGTCACGGCGGAACGGTTGGCTCGAACCGACGTCGGATCGGAGGAGCGCACAGCCATCTACGATCTGACCTTGCAGGCGATCGGCGACGCGCCCCTGCTCGGAACCGGATTGGGCACCTTCGGGGAGGTCTTTCGCATGTATCGCGACGAGCGCGTACTCCATGTGTTCGACGCGGCCCACAACACCTATCTCGAGATCGCGCTGGAGCTGGGCCTGCCGGCCGCCTCGCTGCTCGTCCTGAGCATCGCCGCCCTGTTCGTGCGCTGCGTCATCGGCGTTCGCACGCGCCGGCGCGACGCCCTCTTCCCCTGCATCGGTGTGGCGGCGACGGCGTTGATCGCCGTCCATTCGCTGGTCGACTTCAGCATGCAGATCCCCGCCGTTGCCGCGGCCTACGCCCTGCTCATGGGCGCCGCCGTGGCCCAATCCTGGAGCAGCCGGCAAGGACCGCCGCACCCGGCGCCAGAGCGCCCGTAACGGACCCGTCTTTGCTCAGCCCTCGATGCGGCGAAGGAGTTGCTCGAACTCGGCGCGGTCCGCCGGGTGTTCCGACAGGGCGCGGCGCACGACATTCTCACGTCCAGTGTAACGGGCAATCACGATGAGCTGCGATCTCGACTGGCGCCAGGCCTGCCGGATCTGCTCGTGGACCAGGCGGCGAACCTCGGCCGTCAGGTACGGCCATGCGTGAAGAGAAAGCTCTACCCTGACCCGCAACAGCCGGGGCTCGAACGGGGCGGTGCGGAGCGACATATCCAACGCCGTGGCAACCGCGGCGGAAGGTCCGTTCGCGACCAGCTCCGCATAGGCAAGCCGCGCCCACGCGTGAGGACTGGCCGGGGCCAACGCCAGCCCGTCGCGGAGGGAACCGATGGCATCCTCGACCACCCTCTGGTCGTACCCGCTGGCACGCTCGGACCCGCGCGCCAAGAGGAGCTGGGCCAAGCCGAGGACCGCGTGGTCGCGTCCCGAATCCGCCCAGGAAAGAGCCCCCCTGCGCGCCGTAATCAGCGTTGCAAGGTCCTCGGCGTTCACGGGTTTCCGCTCCTGTATCCGGGCCAGCACCGGTCTGCCGGGAAGCTTGACGATCGCGGCGATGGTCCGCGGCAGCGCAAGATAGAGCAGGCCCGCGCCGACCACGAAGGCGAGGGCCGCCACGGCGGCGGTCGCCGGAAAACGCAGGGCCTGGGCCCCGTGCTGTTTCAGCCGGTGTAATATTTGCTGATCCGCCCGTAGTAATAACCGGCGCCGCCGTAGCCGTAGTGGGAATGTTTCTTGACGTCGACCATCGACAGCACCACGCCGGCAACGTCGGCGCCGGCATCGATGAGTTGCCTGAGCCCCGACATGGCCACGTCGCGCCGGGTGTCCGACCAGCGGATGAGGAAGACGACCTTGTGGGCAAGACGCGACAAGACACGTACGTCGGCAACGGCGAGGACCGGGGAGGAATCGACGACGACCAGGTCGTAGGCGCTGGCAAGCCTGCGCAGAAGCCGTTCCATTTGATTGGAGCCAAGAAGGTCCGGCGGGTTCGGCGCCGGCGAGCCGGCCGCGATCAGATAGGCCGGGGAATCTTTGTCCTGCTGGATGACGTCCTCGAGCGATGCCTTGCCGGCAAGGTACTCGACAAGGCCGGGCTTCGCCGACACGCCGAAGATCTCGTGCGCCTGTGGCTTGCGCAGATCGCAATCCACCACCACGACCTTCTGACCGATGTTCGCCAACAGGCGGGCGAACGACAACGACGTGACCGTCTTGCCTTCCCTCGGCAGCGACGACGCGAACACGATCACCTTGGGCGGGTTGTCGACATCCGAGAGCACGAGGCTCGTGTGCAAGGTGCGTATGGCTTCGCCGTATGCCGAGGCGGGCTTGGCAAGGATGTACGCCTCCGGTGACTTGGCGACCTTCGATATTCGCTTGAGCACCGGCACCAGGCCGAGCGGCGCCACGCCGGTCAAGCGCTCGATCTGCTCCAAGTTGCGAAAGCCGTGGTCGAGTTGCTCGATAACGAAAGCGAAGAGAATGCCGGCGAAGACCGACCCCACGAAGGCCAAGGGGATCAGCATGCCCTTCTTGGGAAAGGATGGATTCTCGGGAATGTCGGCGCGCGAAATGATGCGGGCGTCGGGCCGCTCGATGCTCTCCTGCGTGCTGGTTTCCTTGGAACGCACGAGAAAGGTTTCAAACAGCGCCCGGTTGGCATCTGCTTCCCGTTCGAGCGCACGCAACTGGATCTCGGCCTCGTTGAGGTCGGTCACCTCGTTCTTGAGCCTTTCCATGCTGGCGATCAGTGCCTGCTCGCGGGCCCGCGTAAAGGCCACCTCGTTGCGCAGTCCCTCTGCGATCTTGTCGAGCTCGCGAGAGATCTTCTGCTGAATTTCCTTTTTCTCGGCTCGGACACTGATCATCTTCGGATGGCGCTCGCCATAGATCGCCGCCAGCGACGCCGCCCGGCGTTCGACCACTGCTTCCTGTTCGCGGAGACGTTGAATAAGGAATGATCGGAGCACCTCGACGGCCGATTCCATGCCGCTGCCGGAGGCGAGCAATGACTCGAGCTGTTTGAGGCGCGCCTCGGCTACGGCCCGCGCCGTGGTGCCAAGAACGAGCTGAGTGTTCAGTTCGACGATCTGCTGGGAGGCCAGGGTCTCGCCCTTGCCCTCGACCAGGCCCGACTCCTTTCTGAAGTCCTCGACCGCTTGTTCCGAGATTTCCAACTGTTGGCGCAGTCCGGTCAAACGCTCGTTGAGCCACGCAGTGGCCCGCTTCGTCGCCTCGAATTTCGCGTCGAGCTGCGAAACGATGTACAGCTCGGCAAGGGTGTTGGAAACGCGGGCCGCCATGCCCGGCTTCTCGGATTCGAAGGCGATCTTGATCACCCGCGAGCGACCCGCGGGTTCGACGTCGAGCCTTTCCAAGAAAGCGTCGATGACGCGGACTCTTTCGCGGTCCAGCCGTCGCTCCTCGGTCAGCTCCTCTTCGAGCGCCCCACCGGTGAGAACCGTCAGCCACTCCTGGGGCAGATAGCTTCGCGGATCGAACAGCCTGGCGAATGGGTGCCGTGGCCGCAGCGAGTCGTTGAATTCGGGGTGATCCCGCAGCCCGAGGCGGTCTATGACCTTTTCGGCCAGCCCGCGCGACCGCATGACCAGGATTTCGCTCTGAATGGTTTCGATATCGGCGGACATCCCCGAGATCACGGCCTTGAGGTCGACCACCTGGGTTTGGCGCGGGTCGATCATCACGTACGCTTCGCTCGAGTAGCGCGGCGTAAGCTGGAAAACGATCACCGTGGCGAGGACCGTCAGGGCAATCACCGTTCCCAAGACGACCTTCCTGCGCCGCCAAAGCGTGTGCAGCATTTCGCGTAGCTCGACTTCGGCAACCGCTTGAAGGAACGGTTGGAAGCGCTTGTGCGTCTCTTCCGAGCTCTGCTCCCTGGAGCGTCTCATCGTCATTGACCTAAATCCCACTCGGCACGTTTATGACGTTTTTTCGCGTTGCCGGCACTGCCTTGCCGCGCAAGAAGCCGGGCTTGCCGCGCCAGAAGCCGGCGCGTTGCACCGCCCTGCCCCGCGCCCCGGCGCGCGCACCCATGGCCGGGGGCAGTGTTGCAAACTCTTGGTAAACAAAGCCTTAACCCGCATCCTGGTGAGAAATGCGGGTTAAAGCGGGAGTGGCGGCCGGTTGCTTGACTCGAGCCGGCTTCGCGGGCAGCCGATCAGTGTTCTTCAACCTCGCCAAACGACGCCAGGGACATCGGCGCTCGAGCCGGCGGGTTAGCGAGGCTCGCTTATTTCTTGATCCACAGGTAGTCGCCGGGGCGCACCAGCTCGTCCAGCGAAATCTGCATCTTGCGCCCGTTTGGATCGTCCCGCCGCGTAACCAATGCGATGTCCTTGTTCGCCCCTAACTTGTAGCCACCCGCCACAGCCACCGCCTCGCGCACGTTCATCCCTAGCCTGATGGGGTATTCCCCCGGCCGATCGACCTCGCCATCGATGATGAACGGCCGATGGCTCAAGACCTCGCTGTTCACCAGCGGGTTCTTCAGGTATCCGTCGAGAAGCCGGGTTCTGACAGCCTCTTCAAGCTGGCGCGCCGTCAGACCGGTGGCGCGGATCTCGCCGATCAGGGGCATCGATATCCAGCCGGCGCTATCGACTTCGAACTCACCGGACAGGTCGTTTTCACCGAACACGGTGATCCGCAGCTTGTCGCGAGCCCCCAAGGTATAGATATCCGAATCCACCTCTGCACGCGCCAAGGTCTGGTCGACCAACGCCAACAGAAAAACCGCGGCGCCAAGCATGAGACATCGTTTCAGTAGACCGAACATCGAAACCATCCAGAATCCCCGTGCGCCGCCGAACGAATTCGTGATGGACCGGGCGCTATTCACGATCCGCACACCGCGACGAAACGGTGATGCTTCCCGCGGGCAAAACGGCGACTATGCCGCCGGCTCCATCAACGCGGGCTCCCCCGATCTTCGCCGCCGTCTTCCGCCGTCTCGTCTGGCGACGAGGAAAGCCCGCCGGCCGGTCCGGCCGAGCTTCCGAGGGTCGCCTCGGCGACCACGGCGGCCACCAGATCAGAAAGGTCCGGCAGCGCTTTAGACATTGCCGCGATCACGTCGCCCGCACATTCCGGCAGCTCGCCGACAATCGCCCTTGCGACCTTGAAGGCCTTGCCGGGAACCGCGCGCGCCGCGGCAATCGCGCAGGCCCAACATTGTCCCGGGTTGAACTCCACCGCGGCCACCGCGATCTCCGACGCGCGCGACGGGTTCGCCGCGAACAAGTCCCGCAGCGCCGCAACCACGGCATCGATCGTGTCGTGCTGCACCGCAGCCTCGATCTTGCCAAGCATCTCGGCAGAGAACTCCGCCCGCGCCGGGGAAGCCGCCGAAGTATGCAGGAATACGGCCAAGATGGTGGCTGCCAGGGCTACTCGCAAACCTTGTAACATATCGGTCTCCTGGAATTGCGCAGCCAGAACAGCCCGGCTGCACGAGTCGATGGTCAATCTTGCATGTAACGGTTAATCGGCGGTTAATCGGGCCCACGAAATGCGCCGAGCGCGAATCCCGGACGCCAAGCGGCCGCAGCGCGTCGGCGCCGCTCTTTCCGATCGCAAACCGGAAACCTGGTCTGCGGCCATCCACCGCGGGGCCGCAGGAGCATGGGCGCGCCTTTTCGTTGCTGCGGAGTGGGACGGCGGTTATGACTCGGGGCGCGAGGCGCCGTTACGCAACCCTTGCCGCCGCGGCGTGTTGCACGCCCTTCGGGAACCGAGCCGCCGATGATCCGACGCTTGTTCAGCCGCCAGCCGCGGGCCGCCCGACGCGCAAGGGTGCCGGACGGGCTACGGGTTTATGCGATCGGCGACGTTCACGGACGGGCCGATCTGCTGCAACGGTTGCTCGCCAGGGTTCGCGAGGACGGTGAAGGGTCTGCGGCCGGCACGGAAAAGGTCATCGTCACCCTCGGCGACTACATCGACCGCGGGTTCGACAGCCGGGTCGTGATCGACATCTTGCTTGACGAGCCGCTCGGCGGGTTCGAGGCGGTCCATCTCAAGGGCAACCACGAGGACTGCCTGCTCCGCTTCCTCGACGACGTCTCGATCGGCCCCGACTGGTTCGCGATCGGCGGCGACGCGACGGCGATGAGCTATGGCGTCCGCATACCCAAGGGGCTGACCATGACGGAGCGTTTCGACCACGTACACGCCGAGCTTCGCGCCAAGATACCGGCGCGCCATCTCGAGTTCCTGGGGCGTCTCGAACTGATGCACCAGGCGGGAGACTACGTCTTCGTCCATGCCGGCATCCGGCCCGGCGTTCCTCTGGAGCAACAGGAGCCCGACGACCTGATGTGGATTCGCGACGAGTTCCTGAACTCACCCGACACCCAGGGCAAGGTCATCGTCCATGGCCACTCGATCACGGAGACGGCGCGGCCGGAAATCCACGACCATAGAATCGGCATCGACACCGGCGCTTACGCCACCAACGTCCTGACCTGCATCGTCCTCGAAGGCTCGGACCGGCGCTTCATTTCGACCGAGCCCGGCCGTCTCTCATAGCCCCGTCCTTGCCGCGGCGGCGGCCGGCGTCGCCGTCGGCGGCGGCAAGAAAGACCGGCACGCGCCCTGCAACGGACGCGGCCGCCAGATTCCGGTTGAGTTACAAACGCTAACATGTCCAAATGGCGGATGTTGGCGGCACCTGTGAGGCGCCTGCGCGTTCTCGCCGATGGGCGGGCCAGGCCAACGCCGGCGTGGAGACTTGTATGATCTAACCTGTCGAGGCACTCGGCAACGCAGAGGAGCAGAGGATATGCGAATCGGCAAGGTTGCGGCGGTGGCCGTGGTTGCGACGTTGGCAACGGCCGTCGTCGGCGGATGCACCACGATCGAGGAGAAATATAACCTCAGCAAGAGAACGCAGATCGCGACGGCCGGCGGCGCCGTCGGCGGCGGCGTGATCTCCGCGGTGCTCGGTGCGAGCACTGCGTGGATTGTCACGAGCGTGTTTCTCGGCGGCGTGGCGGGCGGCGTGATCTCGGAGCTGCTCGGCGACGACGACAAGGAAAAGCAAGCTCGGGCCGGAACCGACGCGCTGGAAAACCAGGGCACGGGCGGTCAGACCGCGTGGCGTAACCCGGCCAGCGGGAACGGCGGCACGACAACCATCGACGAGTCGTTCGTGAAGGCCGATGGCACGCCGTGCAAGAGGTTCACCCAGACGATCACGGCGGACGGCCAAACCCATCAAGTCACCGCCACCGCCTGCCGTCAGGACGACGGAACCTGGATGGTCGCCGCAAGCTGAGCGCCGGGCAACGACCGGGGAAAATGACCGGGCGCGCCCGCTGCCCGACGCACCCGGGAGAGCTGCTTCGAGAGGATGTGCTCCCGGCGCGGCAATCTCGGTGAGCGCCGCGCCAGCCGATGAGTGCGGCCGCGAACCTCGCGGCGTCTCTTCGGCCCGTGCGGCAGCGGGGAACAGGTGAATGAACGCGACCGCCACGGCCCGCGACCTGGGCGACGACTTCTACGCGCCGCTCAAGGCGCGCGGGCCCGAGATCGAGGCGCGCTACCGCGGCCTTACGCCCGCCTCGGCCGAGCTCCACGATAGAGCCGAACGGCTGCTCCCCGGCGGCTACACCCGCGACTCCATCATCC
>JADFMW010000038.1 GCA_022563655.1 Pseudomonadota bacterium | reverse complement strand
GGCCGAGGCAGTGCTGGAGGCCGAGAGCGCCGCCGAGACCGAACGCGCCGCCGAGGAAGAAGAACGCCGCAAGGGCGAGGAAGAGGAGCGCCGCAAGGCCGCGGAAGAAGCCGAGCGCGCCGCGGCGGAGGCCAAGGAGCCGGCCAAGCCGAGCCCGCCCGGGCGGGCTCGGCTGGAATTGGTGGAAGAGCCGGGAAGCCTGCCCGCGCGCGGCCGCCGCGGCAAGGGCGAGGTCCGCCGTTCCAGCCTGGTGGCGCGGCGCGGACCGCAGCGCCGCCGCTCCAGCAAGCTGACCATCAGCCAGGCGCTGACCGAAGAGGACCGGGTGCGCAGCCTGGCGTCGGTGCGCCGGGCGCGCGAGCGGGAAAGGGAGAAGCGGACCGGCCAGCCCAAGCCTCCATCCGAGCCGGTGAAGGTCGTGCGCGAGGTCGTCGTGCCCGAATCCATCACCGTGCAAGAGCTGGCGAACCGCATGGCGGTGCGTGGCGTCGAAGTGATCAAGGCGGCGATGAAGATCGGCTCGATGGTCACGATCAACCAGTCCATCGATGCCGACGCCGCCGAACTGCTGGTCCACGAGTTCGGCCACAAGGTCAAGCGCGTCAGCGCCGCCGACGTCGAGTTGGGCCTGAAAGGCGAAACCGACGCCGAGGCGAAGCTGAAGCCGCGCCCCCCCGTCGTCACCGTCATGGGTCACGTCGATCACGGCAAGACTTCGCTGCTCGACGTCTTGCGCAAAACCAACGTGGCGGCCGGCGAGGCAGGCGGCATCACTCAGCACATCGGCGCCTACCAAGTCACACTCGACTCGGGGGCGACGTTGACCTTCATCGACACCCCGGGCCACGAGGCGTTCACCGCCATGCGCGCCCGCGGCGCCAGGGTCACCGACATCATCGTCTTGGTGGTCGCCGCCGATGACGGCGTAATGCCGCAAACGGTCGAGGCCATTAACCACGCCAAGGCCGCCGGCGTGCCCATCGTCGTGGCGATCAACAAGATCGACCGCCCCGACGCCGATGCCAATGCCGTGCGCAACGACCTGTTGCAGCACGAGGTGGTGGTCGAGGAGCTCGGCGGCGAGGTGCTCTCGGTCGAGGTGTCGGCCACTAAGAAGCTCAATCTCGACAAGCTTGTAGAGGTGATTTTGCTGCAGGCCGAGCTGCTCGATCTCACCGCCAACCCCGAGCGGCCGGCCGAAGGGGTGGTCGTCGATGCCAAGCTCGACCGTGGTCGCGGGCCGGTGGCGACGGTGCTTGTCCTGCGCGGCACGCTGCGCGTCGGCGAGATCGTTGTCGCCGGCAGCTATTGGGCGCGCGTGCGCGCGCTGCTCAACGATCGCGGCGGTCGGGTCGACGAAGCCGGACCGACGGTGCCGGTCGAGCTTCTGGGACTGAATGGCGTGCCTGCGGCAGGAGACGACGTTGTCGTGGTCGACAGCGAACGCCGCGCCCGCGAGGTCACCGAGTATCGCCAGCAGCGCCTCAACGAGATCCGCACCGCCGCCGGCGCGCGCGGCACCCTCGAGCAGATGTTCGCCGACATCGCTGCCGGTGAGGCCAGGGTGCTGCCGGTGGTCATCAAGGCCGACGTCCAAGGCTCGGTCGAGGCGCTCGCGGCGAGCCTGGAGAAGCTCGGCACCGACGAGGTCGCGGTGCGGATGCTGCACACCGGCGTCGGCGGCATTAACGAAGCCGACGTCACGCTCGCGCACGCGTCGCAAGCCTTGATCATCGGCTTCAACGTGCGCGCCAACGCCCAAGCGCGCCAGCTCGCGCGGCGCGACAACGTAGAGATTCGCTATTACTCGGTGATCTACGAGGTCATCGACGACGTCAAGGCGGCGCTCTCTGGGCTGCTCCCGCCGGCCCTGCGCGAGCGCATCATCGGCAATGCGCAGGTGCTCGAGGTGTTCGACATCACCAAGGTGGGTAAGATCGCCGGTTGCCGCGTGACCGATGGCACCATCAAGCGTGGCGCCAAGGTGCGCCTGTTGCGCGACGAGGTCGTGATCTACGAGGGCAAACTCTCCACGCTGAAGCGGTTCAAGGACGACGCGCGCCAAGTCAAGGAAGGGCTCGAGTGCGGCATGGCGTTCGAGAACTACCACGACATCCACCCCGGCGATATCATCGAGGCGGTCGAGGTGGAAGAGATCGCGCGCACGCTGTAGGCGCGGCTGCCCTGCCGCCGCCCCCACCGCGCCGGCGAAGCGGTGAAAGCGAGGTCGCCATGGCGAAAGGTTCCGGCAAAGGGCCCCGGCAGCGTCAGCTGCGGGTGGGGGAGCAGCTGCGCCATGCGCTCGCCGAGGTGCTGGGGCGCGGTGATTTGCGCGACCCCGACCTCAGCGGCGCGCCGGTCACCGTGACCGAGGTGCGTATCAGCCCCGATCTACGCAACGCCACGGCGTTTGTCGTGCCCCTCGGCGGCGGCGACGCGACCGCGGTGATGGCTGGGCTGCGCCGCGCCGCGCCTTATCTCCGCACTCGGGTGGCGCGCCTGGTCCGCCTCAAGTTCGCGCCACAGCTTACGTTTCGCGCCGATACCTCGTTCGATTACGCGAGTCGGATCGACGCGCTCTTGCAGGAGCCGGTGGTGGCCGCCGACCTCGGCTCGGACCCCGGGGAGAACGGCGATGGCGCGTAAGCGCTCGGGCCGGCCGATTCACGGCTGGCTGGTCATCGATAAGCCAACGGGAATGACCTCGGCGCGCGTGGTCGCGGAGGTGCTGCGGATCACCGGCGCGGCGAAGGCAGGTCACGGGGGCACGCTGGATCCCATGGCGACCGGTGTTTTGCCGGTGGCGCTGGGTGAGGCCACCAAGACCGTCGCTTACGTCGTGGGCAGCTCCAAGACCTACCGGTTCACCGTGTGCTGGGGCGCGGCGCGCGATACCGACGATGCCGATGGCGAGGTCATCTCCACCAGCGACGTGCGGCCCTCCGAGGACGCCATCCGCGCCGTCCTGCCCGAGTTCACCGGCGCGATCGAGCAGGTGCCGCCCATCTACGCCGCGATCAAGGTGAAGGGCAAGCGCGCCTATGTGCTTGCTCGCGAAGGCAAGCCCGTGGCGCTGGCGCCGCGCGAGGTGTTCATCGAGCGGCTCGAGCTGATCGAGGCGGCCGATCCCGACCACGCGGTGTTCGAGATGCGCTGCGGCAAGGGGACCTACGTGCGCGCGTTCGCCCGTGACGTCGCGGAGCGCCTGGGCACCGTCGGGCACCTTGCCGCGCTGCGCCGCACGGAGGTCGGCCGATATCGCGATTGTGACGCGATTTCGCTAGATAATCTTACGGCGCTGGTGCATAGTGGGGAGTTGCCCGAGCACGTGCGTCCGGTCGAGACCGCGCTGGCCGACATCCCGGCGCTGGCCGTCACCGAGAGCCAGGCAGCCCGTCTGAAAAGCGGGCAAGCCGTGCACGTACACCGCAGCGGGCAGCGGCTGGTGCGCGTCGCCGTCGGCGGGCGGCTGGTGGCGCTGGCCGAGTTAAGCGGGGGAATGGCGCACCCGGTCCGCGTTTTCAACGTTTAGCAGCTCGTGTCACGAGAGCTTCGGTTGGGGACGTTTGATCGAGAGGCTGTAAACCAATCCGCCTGCACCCGGCCCCGAGACGCCGGTCTGTAACTTGAGGTAGGAGCACGGGTGCGAGCGATGTCGATAACACCAGAGCGCAAGACCGCGCTCATAACCGAGTATGCCGTCAAGCAAGGGGACACCGGTTCGCCGGAGGTGCAGGTCGCTATCTTGAGCGAGCGCATCGCCAATCTGACCGAGCACTTCAAGACTCACAAGAAGGACAAGCACTCGCGCCGCGGGCTGTTGATGCTGGTGAGCCGCCGGCGCCGGCTGCTGGACTACGTCAAGCACAAAGACCACGAGCGTTATACGACACTGATTCAGCGCCTGGGTCTGCGCGGGTAACGCGGAAGACGGGGGGCACGCCGCCGGCGGTTTTTCACGCCTGCGGCGCGAGCATGTCGCGCCGCCATTGCCGGCGCGGGAAGGCGCCCGGCCAAGAGGCCAAGGAACTGGTCGCGCCGCTCACGCGGCGGGAGACCATACGGATTAACCCGGGCGGGGCTGCGGCGTGCCACCGCCGAATGCAGGATGGGATAGGAAATGTTCGACATTTACCGCAAGGAAATCATGTTGGGCGGGCGCAAGCTGGTGTTCGAGTCCGGCCGCATGGCCCGCCAAGCCGACGGCGCCGTGTACGCCACTTACGGCGAGACCGCCGTGCTGTGCACCGCCGTGGCGCAGAAGACGCCCAAGACGGGCATCGACTTCTTTCCATTGACCGTGAACTACCAGGAAAAGGCGTTCGCCGCAGGCAAGATCCCCGGCGGCTTCTTCAAGCGCGAGGGGCGCCCGGGCGAGAAGGAGACGCTGACCTCGCGCCTCATAGACCGCTCCATACGACCGCTGTTCGCCGCACAGTTTCACAACGAGACCCAAGTCATTTGCACCGTCCTGTCGCACGACCTCGAGAGCGACCCCGACATGGTCGCCATGGTTGGCGCCTCGGCGGCGCTGACGATCTCGGGGATTCCGTTCCTCGGCCCGATCGCCGGCGTCCGCGTCGGTTACATCGACGGCGAATACGTGCTCAACCCGACCAGCTCGCAGTTGCCCGACAGCACCCTCGACCTCCTCGTCGCCGGCACCCGGCAGGGCGTGCTGATGGTCGAGTCGGAGGCGAGCGAACTGTCGGAAGAGGTGATGCTGGGCGCGGTGATGTTCGGCCACAAAGAGATGCAGCCGGTGATTGATATGATCATCGATCTGGCCGAGGTGTGCGCCAAGAGCCCATGGGAGTTGGCGCCGGTGGACAACGACAAGGAGGCGGCGAAGGCTCGCCTCGCCGAGCTTGCCGAGCCCGAGCTGCGCACCGCGTACGGCGAGCCCGACAAGCAGGCGCGACACGACAAAATCGACGCCGCCAAGAAGACCGCGCTCAAGACCATGACCGACGAGGGGTTCGACCCGGAGCTCGTCCCCGACTTGTTCAAGGCGATCGAGAAAGCCATCGTGCGCGGCAACATCCTTGCCACCGGCAGCCGCATCGACGGCCGCGACACCCGCACCGTGCGGCCGATCGTCGCCGAGGTCGGCGTGTTGCCGCGGACGCACGGCAGCGCGCTGTTCACCCGCGGCGAGACGCAGGGGCTCGTGACCGCCACGCTTGGGACCGGCGAGAACGAGCAGATCATGGACGTGCTCGAGGGCGAGTACCGCGAGCACTTCCTGCTGCACTATAACTTCCCGCCCTACTCGGTCGGCGAAGCCTCGTTCATGCGTCCACCGGGGCGCCGCGAGATCGGTCACGGCAAGCTGGCGTGGCGCGCTATTCATCCGCTGCTGCCCGACAAGGCCGACTTCCCCTACACCATCCGCGTGGTCTCGGAGATCACCGAATCGAACGGCTCGTCGTCGATGGCCACGGTGTGCGGCGCGTCGCTGGCGCTGATGGACGCGGGCGTGCCGCTGGCGCGGCCGGTCGCCGGCATCGCCATGGGGCTGATCAAGGAGGACGACCGCTACGCCGTGCTCTCCGACATCCTCGGCGACGAGGACCACCTCGGCGACATGGACTTCAAGGTGGCGGGCACCGAGCGCGGCATCACCTCGCTGCAGATGGACATCAAGATCACCAGCATCACCGAGGAGATCATGCGCGATGCCCTGAGCCAGGCGCTGGAGGCCCGGCTGCACGTGCTCGGCGAAATGGCCAAGGCGATGACGACGCCGCGCGAGGCCGTCAGCGTGCACGCGCCGCGCATCACCACGATCAGGATTCCGCGCGACAAGATCGGCGAGGTGATCGGCACCGGCGGCAAGGTGATCCGCGAGATTTGCGAATCCACCGGCACCAAGATCGACATCGAGGACGACGGCACCGTGCGGGTCGCGGCGACCGACAGCGACGCGGCGCAGGCGGCGGTCGACCGAATCCATGACATCGTTGCCGAGCCCGAGGTCGGAGCGATTTACACGGGCAAGGTCGTCAAGATCCTCGACTTCGGCGCTTTCGTAAACTTCATCGGCAGCCGCGACGGCCTGGTCCACATTAGCGCGCTGGCGCCGCACCGGGTGAAGACCGTCGCTGACGTGGTCAAGGTCGGCGACAAGGTCAAGGTCAAGGTGCTGGGCATCGACGACCGCGGCAAGGTCCGCCTCAGCATGAAGGACGTCGATCAAGTCTCTGGCGAGGAGGTGTCGACGGGGCCGCGGGAGAAGCAATCTGGCAGGGAGGCGGTCTGAAGGGCCGCCCCGCGGGACGACGCCTGGCGCGGCCGCGTGCCGGGCGGGCAGCCGGGCCTATGCGGGCAGCCGGGCCCATGACCGAGTTGCCGGCCGTCATCGGCCACCGGGGCGCCGCGGCGCACGCGCCGGAGAACACGCTCGCCAGCATCCGCCGCGCCGCCATGCTGGGCGTCAAGTGGGTCGAGTTCGACGCCAAGCTGACCGCCGACGGACGCTGCATCGTCTTCCACGACGACAGGCTCGACCGCACCACGGACGGTCGCGGCCGGGTCGCCGCCACGACCTACGATGAAATCAGTCGCCTCGACGCCGGCTCGTGGTTCGCCCCGGGCTTCGCCGGCGAACGGGTGCCCAGGCTCGAGGACGCGCTGGGCCAGATCCTCGAGCTCGGCCTGCAGGCCGACATCGAGATCAAGCCCTGCTCGGGGCGCGAGGCCGAGACCGCGCGCGCGGTGATGGCCGAGGTCATGGCCTGCTGGCCGCGCGACCGCCCGCCGCCGTTGATCACCAGCCGCCGGGCGGTATGCCTGGAGGTGGCGCGGGCGGCGGCGGCGGCGTGGCCGCGCGGTCTGATCTGCCTTCGCCTGCCGCGCGACTGGCGGGCGCGGCTCGCGGCGCTCGACTGTCGCATTCTCGTGTGCCGCCACAACCGCCTGACGCGGCACAGGGTCGCGGAGATGACGGCCGCGGGGGTCCAGGTGCTGGCCTTCACGGTCAACGAGCCGAGGCGGGCGGCCGAGCTCGTGGACCGCGGCGTGGCCACGATCATCAGCGATGCGCCTGATCGGGTACTTCCGGCTGTCGGTGGCGAGGACGCGGCCAAGGCACGCAACCCGGAACGTACACCATCGCTTTGATTCGAAATCCAAACGGTATAGCCTGCCCATGATGCTGAAGCATTCACCAGGAGGCGTTTGGAGCGCCTTTGCGTCGCAGCGCGCTCGGGCGGAGAGATCGATTGGCGAGTAACGCAAGGAGGACCAGTCCGGCCGAGCTGATGGCCGGCCACAGGGGCCTTGTCATGGGGGTCGCCAACGACCGTTCCATCGCCTGGGCCATTGCCAGGGCGTTGGGCGATCAGGGCGCCGAACTGGCCTTTACGTACCAGGACACGACGTTTCGCAAGCGCGTCGTCCCGCTCGCCGAAACACTCGGCTCGCGGATCGTACTGCCGTGCGACGTCAGCGACGAGGGCAGTATCGACACGCTCTTCGACGCTCTTAGAAAGGAATGGGACAGCCTAGATTTCGTTGTTCACTCCATAGCCTACTCTGATAAGAATGAATTAAAGGGACAATATCTAGATACCACTTGGGATAATTTCTCGAGTACGATGGATATCTCATGTTTTTCCTTTACCATGATCGCCAAGCGGGCCGCAAACCTAATGAATTCTGGCGGGAGCCTCCTGACCCTCACGTACTCCGGCTCCGAGCGCGTGGTGCCCCGGTACAACGTCATGGGCGTGGCCAAGGCGGCGTTGGAAGCGAGCGTTCGCTACCTTGCCGTCGATCTCGGCAGCAAGGGTATTCGCGTTAATGCAATTTCTTCTGGCCCCATGAGGACGCTCGCCGGCGCCGCCATATCGAGTGCCCGCTACATCTATGGTTGGAGCCAGGAAAACGCGCCGTTGCGACGCAGCGTGCGGCCGGAGGAGGTGGGAACGGCAGCCATTTACCTCTTGAGCGACCTTTCGGGCGCCGTGACCGGCGAGGTTCATCATGTCGATTGCGGGTACAATATTGTCGGCATGAAGGCGATTGGCCCCAAGCCGGACGAAACCGAGTCTTCGGCGCCGCGCGCCGCGGCTAAATCGGCCGATGCGCCGGTGGCGCTCGCCGCGTCGGGCACCTCCGTCGTGGGGAACGAAACCGCCCTCGACCACGCCCTCGTCGTGTATCACGAGACGGTCCGCCAAGCCCGAGAACGTTACGACGAAGCGCTCCGGCAGGCCCGCGAGGCCGGTGAGGCGGCGATCGATCGGCTTCGCACGATCGTTGGCGAGCCCACGATCGGTCAGGTCTTGAGAGCCTCGGATCAAAAAGCGGCGTACACCTTCGAGGATTTGTTACGGTGCGGCCATGGAGGTTTGTTCGGGCCGGGGAACGCGCGTCTTCCGCTGCCGCCGCTGCTGATGTTCGACCGCATCGTGAGAGTCGCCGAGGACGGCGGCAAGCATGGCAAAGGCGAAATCGTGGCCGAGCTCGACATAAACCCGCGTTTGTGGTTCTTCGAGCCGCACTTCGAGACCGATCCGGTGATGCCCGGTTGTCTGGGGCTCGACGCCATGTGGCAGCTGCTCGGGTTCTATCTGGGTTGGCTTGGCGCCCCCGGTCGGGGCCGTGCGCGTGGGGTGGGTGAGGTTAAGTTCACCGGTCAGGTGCTGCCCATGGCCGGGAAGGTCAAGTATATGGTCAGCATCAGGCGTGTGATCCTGCGCAGGCTCGTGCTCGGCGTCGCCGATGCCGTCATGGAAGCCGATGGCCGTCCGATCTTTGAAGCCAAGAATCTTCGTGTAAACTTAATTGCGTCGACCGACGAATTCTAATGGGAGAAACCATGCCACGGGTGGTCGTTAGCGGGCTGGGCATCATATCCCCGATCGGCAACAGCAAAGAGGAGGTCTCGGCATCATTGAAGGCTGGCCGGTCGGGTATCGAGTTTTGCGAGGAGTACCGCGAGCGGGGGTTTCGCAGCCATATCCATGGCCGTCCGAGCGTCGATTTGGCGGGCGCGCTCGATCGCAAGGTTGCGCGCTTCATGGGTGACGGCGCGGGCTATAACTATCTCGCGATGGAGCAAGCCATCGCCGACGCAGGCCTGCCTGAGAACCTGGTGTCGAACGAGCGAACCGGCCTGATCATGGGTTCCGGTGGGCCGTCGACGAAGAACCTTCTGCTCGCTTTCGACACCGCGCGAAACAAGGGTGCGCGTCGGGTCAGCCCCTTTATGGTGACGCGCACGATGTCCAGCACGAACTCGGCATGCCTGGCGACGCCGTTCAAAATAAAGGGCGTAAACTATTCGATCAGTTCGGCTTGCTCGACCAGTGCCCATTGTATAGGTAACGCCGCCCAGCTGATCCAGCTCGGCAAGCAGGACATTGTATTTGCCGGCGGCGGCGAGGAACTTGATTGGACCATGACAATCTTGTTCGACGCCATGGGTGCGCTCTCATCCAAGTACAACGACGCTCCCGAGCGAGCGTCTCGGGCATTCGATGTTGATCGCGATGGCTTCATCATCGCCGGCGGTGGCGGTGTGCTGGTCCTCGAAGAGTTAGAGCACGCAAAATCGCGCGGGGCCAAAATCTATGCGGAACTTGTCGGCTACGGCGTTACGTCCGACGGCTACGACATGGTCCAGCCCGGTGGCGATGGCGCGGTGCGCTGCATGAAGCAAGCGCTCGCCACCGTCGACGCCCCGGTCGATTATATTAACGCACACGCCACGAGCACGCCGATCGGCGATATTCGCGAACTCCAGTCAATGACGCAGGTTTTTGGCGACCGCCTCCCACTTATCAATTCGACCAAGTCGCTGACCGGACACTCGCTTGGCGCCGCCGGCGTCCACGAGGCAATTTATTCACTGTTGATGCTCGAGGGTAATTTCATCAGTGCGTCGGCGAACGTTGACACGTTGGATCCAGAGGCGGAGGGCATGCCAATCGTGCTCGAGCGGCGCGACGACGTCGAGATGAACTGCATTATGTCCAACAGCTTTGGCTTCGGCGGGACAAACGCGTCGTTGGTGTTCGAGCGCCTTGACGCGTGAAGGTTCGAGATAGCGGTTCACGGAGGGCGGCGAATCGCGCGTTTGATGGCGACCGCCCTGCTCTTCGCACGGCTGCGCGCCGCCGGCGGGGGGATTTCTAATCAGTCCAAAAAAATCGCCATGGTGCGGATTTTCCTCTTTATTCTTCGCCGCCGCGTTCCCATATTCGGGACATGGTGGCAACCCGCCCATATGCCGATGCGCTCGCCCGCCTGAGGGCGACGAAACTGCGCCCGACGCGCCAACGTCTGGCCTTGGCGAAGCTCCTGTTCTCCGGCGCCGACCGGCACGTCACCGCCGAGAGCCTGCACAAGGAAGCGCGCGCCAACCGGGTTCGCGTGTCGCTCGCGACCATCTACAACACCCTGCACCAATTCACGCGAGCGGGGATGTTGCGCGAAGTGATCGTCGACTCCACCCGTTCGTACTTCGACACCAACACCAGCCATCATCACCATTTCTTCTGCGAGCAGAGCCAGCTTCTGGAGGACATCCCCAGCGGCGCGGTGTCGGTCGGGACTCTGCCGCCGCCGCCCCGCGGCACCTCGATCAGCCGTATTGACGTTGTCATTCGCGTGCACCCGCGATGACGGCTGAGCGGCGCGCTACCGGCGCCTGGCTATGCTGCGTTTGAATGGGGTTATTTTTTTCTCTTGAACGATTCTAAACTATTGACCCGGGCTGCCCCGAGGCCCATATAGAGGGTACCGAGGCGCGACGCGCTTTGCCGCGCGACCGAAAGCAGCGAGGCGCAACGAGCTCTGCCGCCGCCGTGTTGACGCCATCGCCAGCAAGAGGAGAAACCCCCCATGCCGTCGTTAGCTGGATCCAAGACCGAGCAAAACCTGAAGGACGCCTTCGCGGGCGAGTCCCAGGCCAACCGGCGCTACCTCTACTTCGCGCAGAAGGCCGATGTCGAGGGCTATAACGATGTCTCCGCGGTGTTCCGCTCGACCGCCGAGGGCGAGACCGGGCACGCGCACGGCCATCTCGAATTCCTCGCCGAGGTTGGCGACCCGGTCACGGGCGAGCCGATCGGCGCCACCGCCGACAACCTCCGCTCGGCGATCGTCGGCGAAACCTACGAGTACACCGACATGTACCCCGGGATGGCGCGGACCGCGCGCGAGGAAGGCTTCGACGAGATCGCCACCTGGCTCGAGACCCTCGCCAAGGCCGAGCGCTCGCACGCCGGGCGCTTCAAGAAGGCGCTGGACACCCTCGAGTAGGCTTCGTCTTGCTCCCGCCAAGGGCGGCCTCGCGCCACGCCTCCGGGTTGCGCGGCGCCCGCATCGGCTCGGTTTGACATGATCGAAGGCGGCACCGGAGCGCCCACCCGCCACCCGCTCGGCTGGCGTGACGCGGACTTCCACGATCACGCGCTGCTCGACGCCGAGATGCGCCGCATCTTCGATATCTGCCACGGTTGCCGGCGCTGCTTCAACCTGTGCGACAGCTTCCCCCGCCTGTTCGACCTGATCGACGACTCGCCCTCGGGCGAGCTCGACACGGTCGACAGCGGCGGCTTCAAGGCGGTCGTCGATGCCTGCACGCTGTGCGACATGTGCTTCATGAGCAAATGCCCCTACGTGCCGCCGCACGAGTTCAACGTCGACTTCCCCCACCTCATGTTGCGCTTCCGCGCGGCCGAGGTGCGCCGGAACGGGATCGGCCTGGCCGCGCGCCAGCTCACCAAGACCGACCGCAACGGCAGGGCGGCGCGCTTCGTCGCGCCCATCGCCAACTGGGCGAGCGCGACGAGCAACACCGTGATGCGGGCGCTGCTGGAAAAGATCGCCGGCGTCCACCGCGCCGCCGCGCTGCCCAGGTTCCACCGCAAGACGTTCAGCGCCAGAGCCAGGCGCCATGCGCCCGCGGTCAACCGCGCGGCCCCCGCATTCGGCCGCAAGGCGGTGCTCTATGCCACCTGCTTCGTCGAGTACAACGACCCGGGCATCGGCGAGGCCGCGCAAGCGGTGCTGGCGCATAACGGCGTCGAGTGCGAGGTCGTCTACCCGTCGTGCTGCGGCATGCCGCAGCTCGAGCACGGCGACATCGAGGCGGTCGCCGCCCGGGCGCGCACCATCTCGGCCACGCTCGGCGCCTGGATCGACAAGGGCTACGACGTGATCGCCCTGGTGCCGTCGTGCGCCCTCATGCTCAAGTCCGAATGGCCGCTCATCGCGCCTGACGACGCCGGCGTCAGGCGCCTCGCGGGCGCCACCCGCGACATCAGCGAATACGTCGTCGACATCGCCCGCAACGAGGGCCTGACCGAGGGCCTCGGGCGCCTCGAGGGCGGCGTCGCGCTCCACATCGCCTGTCACGCGCGGGCGCAGAACATGGGACAGAAGGCCCGCGAGATGCTCGAGCTCATCCCCGGGGCCGACATCGAGGTGATCGAGCGCTGCTCGGGCCACGGCGGCTCGTGGGGCGTGATGAAGGACAACTTCGAGGTCGCGCTCAAGCTGGGCAAGCCGGTGGCGCAAAAGGCGCGGGACAGCGGCAAGGCCTTCGTCGCCTCGGAATGTCCCCTCGCCGGGGCGCACATCGCACAAGGCATCGAGCGCCTCGACGGCGAGGCCAAGGCCGCCGTCCACCCGATCGAGCTGTTCGCCCGCGCGTGCGGCATCGCCTGCTAGGGTGTTATGGGAGAGCCGAATGGCCGCGAAGCATGAGATCACCCGCGCCGACATCATGTCGATGAGCGAGTACGCCGAGGAGCGCACCGAGCGGCGCCGCGCCATCGGCGAGGTCAAGCGCGACCGGCGCTTCGAGATCGGGCCGTTCGTGACCATCTACTTCGAGAACTACGACACCATGTGGTGGCAGGTGCACGAGATGCTGTACATCGAGCGCGGCGGCGAGGAGCAGATCGCCGACGAGCTCGCGGCGTACAACCCGCTCATTCCCAACGGCGCCGATCTGGTCGCCACCTTGATGTTCGAGATCGATCAGCCCGAGCGCCGCCAGCGCGTGCTGGCCGGCCTGGGCGGGGTCGAGGAAACCGTGACCATGAGCTTCGCGGGCGAGACCATCACCGCCGTGCCCGAGGGCGACGTCGCGCGCTCGACCGCCGAGGGCCGCGCGTCGTCGGTGCACTTCCTGCACTTTCCCTTCACGCGCGAGCAGGCGGCAAAGTTCCGGGCGCCGGGCGCCAAGGTGGTCGTGGGCATCGGCCACCCCGGCTACGGTCACATGGCCGCGATGCCCGAGGCGGTGCGCCAGGCCCTGATGCACGATCTCGACTGAGCCGCCGTCTACTCCACGTCCTCTTCGGGGTAAACGCCCCACAGGTGGCGGCGCGGCAGCCAAGCCTTGTGGCCGGCGATTTCGACGCGGCACCACTCGCGCAGACACGTCAGCAGACGGCCGAGCACGCCGGGCTCGGCGCGCAGCACCGCCTCGGAGCCCTCGGTTGGCGTCAGGTAGAGCGGGCGCACGGCGCCCTTGATCATCACCCAGCGGCGGCTCGACAGCAGGCTCTGGTGCATCCAGCCCTCGCTGCCGTCGACGTCGCGGACCTTGCGCCACCGGCCGTACTCGGCGACGATCTCCACCGGCAGGTCGCGGCGCAGGAAGACCCATTCCACCGGATACTGGGTGCCCGGCCCGGCGCGCAGGTTCACCTCGTCCGAACGCAGCGAGGCAAACCGTGGCAGCGGCGCGCCCTCCCTCGCCGCCGCGGCCGGGACGAGGGCAGCGCCCAGCAACAGCAGAGCCGCCGCGGCGGCGCGGCGCGGATGCATCGTTTTCATCGACCACAGGCTCATCGGCTTGGCGACGGCGAATATAGCCGCATCCCGGAGGCGACGCACCCGCCAACTGATGCCGGGCGGCGGCCCGGACGCGTTGTGCCGCGCCGGTTGATTTGCTAATGCTAGGCGCCGGCGGCGGGGCGAGGAACCCCGGCTCGCCGTAGACATCCCGGGGCGGAGATCGACATGGCCAAAAAGAAGCCCCTCGTCATCGTCACGCGCAAGCTGCCCGAGGTCATCGAGGCCCGGATGATGGAGCTGTTCGACGCGCAGCTCAACTACGACGATGAGCCAATGTCACAGGCCGATCTCATCGCCGCGGTGAAGGCGGCCAATGTGCTCGTGCCCACGGTCACCGATCGCATCGACGCCGCGCTGCTCGCCCACGCCCATTCGAAGCTGCGGCTGATCGCCAACTTCGGCACCGGCGTCGACCACATCGACCTGGCCGCGGCTCGCGAGCGCGACATCACCGTGACCAACACGCCCGGCGTGCTGACCGAGGACACCGCCGACATGACGATGGCGCTCATCCTCGCGGTGCCGCGGCGGCTCGCCGAGGGCGAGCGCCTGATGCGCAGCGGCGGGTGGACCGGCTGGGGGCCGACCATGATGCTCGGCCATCGCATTTCGGGCAAACGCCTCGGCATCATCGGCATGGGCCGCATCGGTACGGCGGTGGCGCGCCGCGCCCGCGGCTTCGGCCTGTCGATCCACTACCACAACCGTCGCCGCGTGCCCGCCGAGATCGAGAACGAACTCGAGGCGACCTATTGGGAAAGCCTCGACCAGATGCTCGCGCGCATGGACATCATCTCGGTCAACTGCCCGCACACGCCGGCGACGTATCACCTGCTCGCCGCCCGCCGGCTCAAGCTGCTGCAGCCGCACGCCTACATCGTCAACACCTCGCGCGGCGAGGTGATCGACGAGGTCGCGCTGACCCGGATGCTGCGGGCCGGCGACCTCGCCGGCGCCGGCCTCGACGTGTTCGAGCACGCGCCGGCGGTC
>JADFMW010000037.1 GCA_022563655.1 Pseudomonadota bacterium | reverse complement strand
TACGATGTCACGATTGGGCGAAGCGGGGCTGCTCCTCGATCAGCCCTTCCGGGTCCTGGTGGATGAGGATCTCGGCGCCGGGGTAGCGCTCCTTGATGCGCGCCTCGACCTCGTCGGCGATCTCGTGCGCCGCCCTGAGCGGCATGTCGCCGTCGAGCTCGAGATGAAGCTGGATGAACGGCTGCACGCCCGAGCTCCGCGTCCTGAGGTCGTGCATGCCCTTCACCCTGGGGTGGGCGAGGACGATGTCGCGGATGCGGTCGCGGTCCTCGTTGGCGAACTCGTGGTCCATCAGCACGTCGAGCGCACGCCGGGCGATCCGCCAGGCGCCGCGCAACAGGTAGACGGCGATGGCGAGGCCGAACAGCGGATCGGCGCGATGCCAGCCGAGCCACGTCGACAGGACGAGCGAAACGATCACGCTGGCGTTGATCAGCACGTCGGTCTCGTAGTGCAGCGCGTCGGCGCCCACGGCGATCGAATCGGTCCGACGCACGACGTAGCGCTGGAACACGACCAGGGCGATCGTGAGAACGATGGAGAACACCATCACCGCGATGCCGACGTCCGCGTGATCCACCGGCCTGGGCGTCACCATGCGGCGCGCGGCCTCGAACATGATGAATATCGCCGAGACGGCGATGAAGGCCGCCTGACCGAGACCGGCAAGCGACTCCGCCTTGCCGTGCCCGAACCGGTGCTCGGCGTCGGGCGGCTGCAGGGCGTGGTGCACGGCGAAGAGGTTGACCAGCGACGCCATCACGTCCATCACCGAATCGACCAGCGACGAAAGAATGCTGATCGAGCCGGTGAGCAACCAGGTCGCCGTCTTGACGGTAATGAGAATGCTCGCCACCGCGACCGACGCCCAGGTGGCCTGCCGCATCAACCGGCCCGCCTCTTCGCGCGAGACGGCCGCCCGCGCCGGGGCGGCGGCCGCCCCTTCGGACCCAAGCCAGCGGCGCAGCGCCGGGATCATCCCCCGCCCCCTATGGATAAATCCGCTGGCGCGCCCAGCCGGTCGGCTGGCGGCTGAACACCACGCGGTCGTGCAGGCGAAACCGGCCCTGACGCCAAAACTCGATGTGCTCGGGACCGACGCGGTAGCCCGACCAGAACGGCGGCCGCGGCACCTTACCCACCGCGTACTTCAGGGCAAACCGGGCGAACCGCTTCTCGAGCGCGTATCGGCTTTCCAGCGGCCGCGACTGCTGCGACGCCCAGGCGCCGATTTGAGCCTCGCGCGGGCGGGTGGCGAAATAGGCGTCGGCCTCGTCGTCGCCGACCGGCTCGACCGGCCCTTCGACTCGCACCTGCCGATCGAGCGGCGGCCAGTAGAAACACAGCGCCGCGTATGGGTTGGCGAGCAGCTCGTGGGCCTTGTTGCTCTCGCGATTGGTGTAGAAGACGAAGCCGCGCTCGTCGAACCCCTTGAGCAATACCATTCTGGCCGACGGCCGCCCGTTCCCGCCGGCGGTCGCCAGCGCCACCGACGTCGGGTTTTTGAGGCCGCACTTCAGCGCCTCGGCGTACCACTCGGCAAACAAGGCGATGGGATCCTGGGTGTCCGGTATGCTCATGTCAACGCGGCAATCTAGCACACCGCGCCCGGGCTTTCGAACCCGTGCGGGCACGGCGCGCGGGGCCCTATCGTGGCGCCATCATCGGCGGCCCCGCGCGCGCCGCGAATGGGTTTACGCCGACGGCGCGAATGCGCTAGCTTGGCCCGCGCGCACCCGTAGCTCAGCTGGATAGAGCGCTGCCCTCCGAAGGCAGAGGCCGCGCGTTCGAATCGCGCCGGGTGCGCCATAAATTTCAAGGTCTTGCCAACGACACGGCCCTGTATATAGCGCTTGCGCAGGCACGGCGGTAGCGCGCGGCGAGATTTCGCGACCCTTTCGGCCGGGCGACTCTGCCGATAATGTTGCCCCCGGCCCGATAACCAGCGGAGCGACCCGGCTCATGAACGCCTTCACGCCCACGCCACGGTCGCGGCTGAGGCGCAAGCCCGAGCGCGCGCACTACGACAGGGGCGCCATCCATGCCGTGCTGGACGCCCATTTCATATGCCACGTCGGCTATGTCGTCGATGGCCAGCCCTACGTGACGCCAACCAGCTACTGGCGCGACGGCGACCGGCTCTACTGGCACGGGTCGTCGGCGAGCCGCATGCTGCGGCACTTGCGGGACGGCGCGCCGGCCTGCGTGACGGTGACCCATTGCGACGGGCTGGTGCTCGCCCGGTCGGGCTTTCACAGCAGCATCAACTACCGCTCGGTCATGGCGTTCGGCACGGCACGGGCGCTCGAGGACGAGGCGTCGAAGCTGGCCGCGATGAAGGCGTTCGTCGAGCGCCTGACCCCTGGCCGGTGGGACGAGTTGCGCCCGGTGACCAAGCAGGAGCTCGAGGCGACCACCGTGATCGGCATGGACATCGACGAGGCCGTGGCCAAGGTGAGGTCCGGGGGGCCGGTCGACGACGAGGACGACTACGGCCTCGGCGTGTGGGCCGGCGTGGTACCGCTCGGCGTCGCGGTCGGCGAGCCCGAGCCCGACCGCCGGCTCAAGCCCGGCGTGCCCACCCCCGACTACCTCAAGGACTGGCGCCTCGGCTGAGGGCGGCGCCCGGTAACTGGCCAGTAACTGGGGACAGTATATAGTTTTTGGTTATCTCGGACGACGCTAAACTATTTACTGTCCCCAATTTCAGACGCCGTCACGACCGGGCGGGCGGGTGCCTCAGGCGCCCGTAGCGCTTGTAGGACTCCGGGATCACGGGGTCCGTACCGAGATAAGCATGCTTCGCCATTTCGGGCGAATACCGGCTTGCCGGGGGTTGCCGGCCAAGCGCCTCGGCAACCGACCGGATGTGGTGCGGACCCGCGCCGCAGCACACTCCGAGGTAGCGCACACCCAGGTCGTAGGCCTTGCGCGCGAAGGCGCCCATCTCGTAGCGATGGCACGCGAACGGGTCGAGCGCGGAGGGGAAGGCGCGGCCGTCAGGCAGGTCGTCGCAGTGCGGGTCCTTGAAGGAGTAGAAGGTCGGTGTGTCCGGGGTCGTGCGATAAGGCACCGGCAGCGCCGCGACATGACAGGACACCTTCGCGCGCACCTTCTCGACGATCGGCATCATGGTTGCCGGACCACGCAGGCAGTTGAGACCGACCACGTCGGCGCCCGCATCGGCCAGGCGCTGGCACGCCTCCACCGGGTCGATCTCGTCGTGCAGGTTGACCCGTTCGGCGACCGCAAGCGTCATCACCGCCGGCTTGCCCGCGGCCTTGATGGTCTCGAGCGCCGCCATGGCCTCGGCCAACCAGCTGAAGGTTTCGCCGATGACGAAATCGACGCCGGCCTCGACCGCCCAGCCGACTTGCTCCTCGAACATGGCGCGGGCGGCCTTCTGCGTCTCCGGCCTGGCGGCTTCCCAGAGGTTGGTGTTGCAGATGTTGCCGGCGAACAGGGCGCCGCTTTCGTCGGCGACCTCGCGCGCGATGGCGAGAGCATCGCGGTTGAGCGGCTCCAGCAGCTCCTCCTTGCCGATGACCCTGAGCTTCTCGCGGTGGCCGTAATAGGTGAATGCCTCGACCACGTCGGAACCGGCGTGGACGAAGTCGCGATGCAGTTGACGCACCATCTCCGGGTGCTTGAGCACGACCTCGGGCACGAACGGTCCGGCCTGCAGGTAGCCGCGCCGCTCGAGCTCGAACAGATACCCCTCGGCACAGATGACCGGCCCGTCGGCCAGACTCTCCAAGAGGCCGGGTCGCTCCAAGAGGCCGGGTCGCTCCAGGAGGCCGGGCGAGGCCGGTGGTCGCGTGGTCATGGTGCATGCCCCCGGTGCTCTGGCCAGCGCACCTCAATGCAGAGAACGATACGGCTCGAGGCTACAGGCGCCGGCGCGCTTCTACGGTAAACTCCTGGTTGCCGCAAAAATGTTTGTAAAGCGATCATGCCGATGGGCGCAAGCGGCTCGCCGCCCACGCCGCCGCGCTCAGCAGGTCGAGTGGAAGAGACCCCCGACGGGTTCCTTGGCGCACCGCACGTTGTAGTACCGAACCGCTTCCTCGGTCTGTAGCACGACCGCGCGAACACCCTTCTGGTTCAGCAGTTCAAGGGTCTCGGGGCAGACCCGGAGGCGCTCCAAATGACCCTTCGAGAGCACCACGGTCGTGGCGCCGTGCTCGAGCAGCTCTTCGACGTCGGCGGGCTGGATACCGGGCACGTGGTGGGTGCTGGTCTCGCGCCAGTCCCACTCCCGCGCGCCGCCGGGATAGAGCTTGGCGTCCTTGAACGACCGATCGTCGTCGATTTCCAAGCGTCCCCACGAGAGGCGCGTGATGCGCGGCGAGCGCAGCGGTCGTTCCATCGTTGAGCCCTCCATGTCGCCATGCCTGCGGCGGCGGCTCACCCGGCGGCGGCCATCTCGCGCAGCACGTAGTGCAGGATGCCGCCGTGGCGGTAGTACTCGACCTCGTCGGGGGTGTCGATGCGGCACCCGAGGGTGATCTCGACGCTCGATCCGTCGGCGCGCGTGATGCGGCACGGCAGGTTCATGCCGGGCGCGACGTCGCCGGCGAGCCCGGTGATGTCGAACACCTCGCTGCCGTCGAGCGCCAGCGTCTTGCGCGTCACGCCGTCGGTGAAGACCAGCGGCAGCACCCCCATGCCGACGAGGTTGGAGCGGTGGATGCGCTCGAAGCTCTCGACGATCACCGCCTCGACGCCGAGCAGGCTGGGCGCCTTGGCGGCCCAGTCGCGCGACGAGCCGCCGCCGTACTGCCTGCCGCCGACGACGACCAGCGGCACGCCCGCCGCCTTGTACTTCATGGCGGCGTCGTAGATCGTCATCCGCTCGCCCGACGGCATGAACCGCGTCCAGCCTCCCTCGGTGCCCGGGGCCACCTCGTTGCGCAAACGGGGATTGGCGAAGGCGCCGCGCAACATCACCTCGTGATTGCCGCGCCGCGCGCCGTAGGAGCTGAAGTCGCGCGGCTCGACTCCGTGCGCGATCAGGTACTGCCCCGCCGGGCTCGCCTCCGCGATGCTGCCCGCGGGCGAAAGGTGGTCGGTGGTGATGCTGTCGCCGAGCAGCGCCAGCACCCTCGCCCCGGTAACGTCATGAAAGCCCGGCGGCTCGGCGCCCATGCCGTCGAAGAACGGCGGGCGCTGGATGTACGTCGAGGAGGCCGACCAATCGTACGTCATCCCGCCGCCGCTCTCCATCCGCCGCCACGTCTCGTCGCCGGTGAATATGTCGGCGTAGCGCGAGGCGAACATCTCGGGCTTCACCACCCGGCGCACGGTGTCCTGAATCTCCCGGTTGGTCGGCCAGATGTCGCGCAGGTAGACCGGGTTGCCCTCGCCGTCCTCGCCGAGCGGATCGACCACGAGATCGACGGTCATGCTGCCGGCCAGCGCGTAGGCCACCACCAGCGGCGGCGACGCCAGGTAGTTGGCGCGCACCAGGGGGCTGATGCGGCTCTCGAAGTTGCGGTTGCCCGACAGCACCGAGCACACCACGAGGTCGCCCTGCTCGACCGCCTCGACGACCGCCGGCGGCAGCGGACCCGAGTTGCCGATGCACGTGGTGCAGCCGTAGCCGACGAGGTTGAAGCCGAGCGCATCGAGGCCGCGGTCGAGCCCGGCGGCGGCGAGGTAATCGGTGACCACCCGCGAGCCGGGCGCGAGCGACGTCTTGACCCACGGCTTGACCGTGAGCCCGCGCCGCACCGCGTTGCGCGCGAGCAGCCCCGCGCCGACCATGACGCTGGGGTTCGAGGTGTTGGTGCAGCTGGTGATCGCGGCGATCACCACGTCGCCGTGACCGAGCTCGTAGTCGCCGCCATCGACGCGCGCCTTGGCCCCGCCATCGGCCGCGCCGCCGCCGACCATGTCGGCCAACGCCGCCTTGAATCCTGGCGCCGCCTGCGATAGCGCCACCTTGTCCTGCGGGCGCTTGGGTCCGGCGAGGCTGGGCTCGACCGATCCGATGTCGAGATCGAGGGTGTCGCTGAACACCGGGTCCGCCGTGGAGGCGTCGCGCCACAGTCCCTGCGCCTTGGCGTAGGCCTCGACCAGCGCGATCGTCTCGCTTGGCCGCGACGACATCTCGAGGTACTTGAGCGTCTCGCTATCGACCGGGAAAAAGCCGCAGGTGGCGCCGTACTCGGGCGCCATGTTGGCGACGGTGGCGCGGTCGGCGACCGTGAGATCATCGAGAGCGGGACCGAAGAACTCGACGAACTTCCCGACCACGCCCTTGTCGCGCAGCGCGCGCACCACCGTGAGCACCAGGTCGGTGGCCGTGGCGCCCTCCTTGAGCCGGCCCGCGAGCCGGACGCCGACGACCTCGGGGATGAGCATCGAGATCGGCTGGCCGAGCATCGCCGCCTCGGCTTCGATGCCGCCGACGCCCCAGCCGAGCACCGCGAGGCTGTTGACCATGGTGGTGTGGCTGTCGGCGCCGACCAAGGTGTCCGGAAAGGCGAGCGTCGCCTCGCCGTCGGGCACGGTCCACACCACCCTGGCCAGATACTCGAGGTTGATCTGATGGCAGATGCCGGCGCCCGGGGGCATCACGCGCAGGCCGTCGAACGCCCCCTGGCCCCAGCGCAGGAAAGCATAGCGCTCGCCGTTGCGCGCCATTTCGTTCTCGACGTTGCGCCGGAAGGCGTCGGGCGAGGCGACACGGTCGGCCACGACCGAATGGTCGATCACCAGATCGACCGGCGACAGCGGGTTGATGCGCGATGGATCGCCGCCGAGCACGACCATGGCGTCGCGCATCGCGGCCAGATCGACCACCGCGGGCACGCCGGTGAAGTCCTGCAATAGCACCCGCGCGGGCCGGAAGGCGATCTCGCGCGACGACGAGCCGGTCGCGAGCCACTCGGCCACCGCGTGCGCGTCGTCGACCGTGGTGCCGCGGCCATCCTCGTTGCGCAGCAGGTTTTCGAGCAGGACCTTGAGCGCGTACGGCAGGCGCGAGATATCGCCCAGCCCGGCATCCGCCGCGGCGGCGAGGCTGAAGTAATCGTAGCTCTTGTCGCCCACCCGCAGGGTGCGGCGGGTCTTCAGGCTGTCTCGACCGACGATGCTCACGACAACGTCTCCCTCATTGGGTTCGTATGGTAAGATAGGGCGGCCGAAGCGAGAGCACGAGGTCGCGGCCGGTCGGCCCATACTAGGGTTTCCCCGACGGGGCCGAAAGGTGGAATCGAACGCCGCCGCCGCGCCGGTCGCCGAGCGCCGCCGCGGCTTGCTTGACGACGCCCGGCCGATTGGCGCCTTGTCGCCTTGACCCGACCATTCTATTTCGTTAGGGAATGCAGCTGTTCGGGGGAGTGAACGACAACGGCCGGCGCCAAGTCCGGCGGTTTTTTGGGAGGACCGGGTTGACCCGCAGGGGGCACGAACACCAGCCGCGAAGTACGTCGCCGGGCGGCGCATCCGAACTCGACACCCTGCCGAAGCTGTTGCTCGACAACAGCAAGCGCCTCGCCGACCGGCCCGCCATCCGCGAAAAGGACTACGGCATCTGGCAGACCTCGACGTGGCGCCAGGTGCTCGACGAGGTGCGGGCGCTGGCCTGCGGCCTGGCCGACCTCGGGCTCGAGCGCGGCGACAAGCTGGCGGTCATCGGCGACAACCGGCCGCAGCTGTACTGGTCGATGGTCGCGGCCCAGTGCCTGGGCGCCGTTCCCGTGCCCTGCTACCAGGACTCCGTGGCCAAGGAGATGCGGTTCGTGATCGCGCACTCCGAGGCCCGCTTCGCCGTCGTCGAGGATCAGGAGCAGGTCGACAAGCTGCTCGAGATCAAAGAGGACTGCCCGAAGCTGCGCGAGATCGTCTACGGCGATGCCCGCGGCATGCGCAACTACACCCAGCCCTTCCTCCACAGGTTCGCCGATCTCCAGGAGCGCGGCCGGAGATTCGACGCCGAAAACCCCGACTTCTTCCTCGCCGAGATCGCCAAGGGCACGGGCGACGACATCGCCATCATCCTCTACACCTCGGGCACCACGGGCCAGCCCAAGGGGGTGGTGCTGAGCTTCGACAACGTTCTCGTCACCGCCCGCAACGCCGCCGAGTACGAAAGGCTGACCGAAAACGAGGAGGAGCTCGCCTACCTGCCCATGGCCTGGGTCGGCGACTACGTCTACTCGGTCGCGCAGTCGTACACGTCCGGCTTCTGCGTCAGCTGCCCGGAAAGCGGCGCCACGGTGATGAACGACCTGCGCGAGATCGGCCCGACCTATTTCTTCGCGCCGCCCCGCATCTTCGAGAACATCTTGACCACGGTGATGATCCGCATCGAGGACGCCAGCTGGCTGAAGCGCAACATGTTCGAGTATTTCATGGCGGTGGCCAAGCGCGCCGGCGCCGACATCCTCGACGGCAGACGGGTGCCGCTGCTCGACCGCCTGCTCTACGGCATCGGCAGCGTGCTGGTGTATGGGCCGCTGAAGAACACCCTGGGCTTCAGCCGCATCCGCCTGGCCTACACCGCCGGCGAGGCGATCGGCTCCGACATCTTCGATTTCTACCGCTCGCTGGGGATCAACCTGAAGCAGCTCTACGGACAGACCGAGGCCGTCGTCTACGTCACCGTCCAGCCCGACGGCGAGGTCAAGCCCGATACCGTCGGCGTGCCGGCGCCGGGCGTCGAGGTCAGGATCAGCGACGCCGGCGAGGTGATGTACAAGAGCCCCGGCGTCTTCCAGCACTACTACAAGAACCCCGAGGCCACCGCCGCCGCCAAAACCGAGGACGGCTGGATGCGCACCGGCGACGCCGGCTTCTTCGACCAGGACGGCCACCTCAAGATCATCGACCGGGCCAAGGACGTGGGCCGGATCAACGGGGGCACGATGTTCGCGCCCAAGTACATCGAGAACAAGCTGAAGTTTTTCCCCTACATCAAGGAGGCCGTCGCCTTCGGCGACAAGCGCGACTACACCGCGGCCTTCATCAACATCGACTTGGGCGCGGTCGGCAACTGGGCCGAGCGGCACCACCTGGCCTATGCCAGCTACCAGGAGCTGGCCGCCAAGAAGGAGGTCTACGACCTGATCCACGGCTGCGTCGAGCAGGTCAACCGGGGCCTGGCCAAGGACCCGCAGCTCGCGGGCTCTCAGATCAAGCGTTACCTGATCCTGCACAAGGAGCTCGACGCCGACGACGGCGAGCTCACGCGCACCCGCAAGGTCCGTCGCGGCTTCATCGCCGAGAAATACACGGTGCTGATCGACGCGCTTTATGGCGACGCCGACCACTGCGAGGTCGAGACCCAGGTTACCTTCGAGGACGGCAGCACGGGCACGGTCAAGGGCGATCTCAAGATCGGCGACGTCGGGGTTTCGCCCGCCCCGGCCGCCTAGGACGCGCGGCTACGGGCACCCGCGGACTGGGGCATGATCTCCAACAAGCACATCGGCGAGGTCCTGCTCAAGCTCGAGGACATCAGTCTTTCGTTCGGCGGCGTGCAAGCCTTGTCCAACGTCTCCTTCGAAGTGCGCGAGCACGAGATCCTGGGCATCATCGGCCCCAACGGCGCCGGCAAGAGCTCGATGCTCAACGTCATCAACGGCTTCTACCACCCCGATGAGGGGCGGATCACGTACAAGGGCACGACGCGAAAGGATATGCGCCCCCACGAGGCGGCCCGCCAGGGCATCGCCCGAACCTTCCAGAACATCGCCCTGTTCAAGGGCATGACCACCCTGGACAACATCATGACCGGGCGCAACACGAAGATGCGCCGCAATTTTCTGTGGCAGGCCCTGTACCTGGGGCCGGCCAGGAAAGAGGAGATGGAGCACCGCGAGGCGGCCGAGCGCATCATCGACTTCCTGGAGATCGAGGCGATCCGCAAGACGCCGGTGGGCCGCCTGCCCTACGGCCTGCAGAAGCGCGTCGAACTGGGCCGGGCGCTGACCGCCGAGCCGGACCTGTTGCTGCTCGACGAGCCGATGGCCGGCATGAACCTGGAGGAGAAGGAGGACATGTGCCGCTTCATCCTCGACGTCAACGACGAGTTCGGCACCACGATCGCCCTGATCGAGCACGACATGGGCGTGGTGATGGACATCTCCGACCGCGTGGTGGTGCTCGACTACGGGCGCAAGATCGCCGACGGCTCGCCCGACGAGGTGCGGACCAACCAGGACGTGATCGACGCCTATCTCGGCGTCCCGCACGACATTCCGCCCGACACCCCGCCCGACGACACCCCGCACGCCAATCCGCAGCCCTGACCACCATGGCCCCATGACCACCATGACCACCGGCGCGCGCCAGCTGCGAAGGCATTGAGACGATGGACTTGTTGACCGCGGTGTTCGTCGCGCCATTCCTCGATATGGCGGGCTCGCCGGTCTTCCTTGCCGAGGTGGTCATCGTCGGGGTTCTGACCGGCGTGATGTACTCGCTCGTCGCCCTGGGGTTCGTGCTGATCTTCAAGGCATCGGGCGTGTTCAACTTCGCGCAAGGGGTCATGGTGCTGTTCGCGGCGCTCACGCTGGTTGGTCTGATGGAGCGCGGCGTGCCGGTGTGGCTGGCGATCCTGATGACGATCCTGGTCATGATCGGGCTCGCCTTCGCCATCGAGCGCTTCATGCTCCGCCACCTGGTCAACCAGGAACCCATCATCCTGTTCATGGCCACCATCGGGCTCGCCTTCGTGCTCGAAGGCGTGGGCGAGACCCTGTGGGGCAGCAACGTCAAGGCCCTGGACGTGGGCATTCCCAACGCCTCGTTCGAGGTCGGCGGCATCCTGCTCAACGAGTTCGATCTGTTCGCCGCGGCGTCGTGCGCGGTGCTGGTGGCGGTGCTCGCGGTATTCTTCCACTACACCACCATCGGCCGCGCGCTGCGCGCCGTCGCCGACGATCACCAGGCGGCGCTCTCGGTGGGCATTCCGCTCAAGACGATCTGGGTGATCGTGTGGTCGGTGGCGGGCTTCGTCGGTCTCGTTGCCGGCATCATGTGGGGGGCCAGAAGCGGCGTCCAGTTCTCGCTCTCGCTGATCGCGCTCAAGGCCTTGCCGGTGTTGATTCTCGGCGGCTTTACCTCGGTGCCGGGCGCCATCGTCGGCGGCCTCATCATCGGCGTCGGCGAAAAGATCGCCGAGATTTATTGGGGGCCGCTGCTGGGCGGCGCGATCGAGAACTGGTTCGCCTATATGCTGGCGCTCGTTTTCCTGGTGTTCCGGCCGCAGGGCCTGTTCGGCGAACGCATCATCGAGAGGGTGTGAGCCGTGATCTACCGCGAGGCCGGACAGTTCAAGACGACCTACACCGCCGACCAGGCTGTCTTTCCGATCGTGCAGGACCGCTGGTTCATCGCCGCCGTCGCGTTCCTCGCCTTGGGGGTCCCATTTGTCGCCAACGAATACTGGCTGCAGGTGGTGCTCATCCCGTTTCTGCTCTTCTCGCTCGCCGCGATCGGCCTCAACCTGCTCACCGGCTACACCGGGCAGCTGTCGCTCGGCACCGGGGGCTTCATGGCGGTCGGCGGCTACATGACGTACAAGATCACCACCGCCTTTCCCGACCTCAACATCCTGGTCGTTTTCGCGGCCGCGGGACTGATCTCGGCCGGCGCCGGTCTGGTGTTCGGCCTTCCCAGCCTGCGCATCAAGGGCTTCTACCTCGCCGTCGCGACGCTCGCCTCGCAGTTCTTCCTGGGCTGGCTGTTCAATCGGGTCGGCTGGTTCTACAACTACAGCTCGTCGGGCACCATCACGGCGCCGCCGAGGGAGATCCTCGGCATCATGGTGACGGGCCCGGAAGCGACCGCGGAGGTTCGCTATTACGTCGCCCTCGCCATCGTCACGGTGATGGCTGTGGCCGCCAAGAACCTAGTGCGCGGGCGCATCGGCCGGTCGTGGATGGCGATCCGCGACATGGACGTCGCCGCCGAGATCATCGGCATCCGCCCGTTCCGGACCAAGCTCCTGGCCTTCTCGATCAGCTCGTTCTACTGCGGCGTCGCCGGCGCGATGCTGGTGTTCCTGTGGCTCGGCAGCGCCGAGACCGAGGCGTTCGATATCGTCGTGTCCTTCGACGTGCTGTTCATGATCATCATCGGCGGGCTCGGCAGCATCCTCGGCTCGTTCCTCGGCGCCGCGTTCATCGTGCTCGTTCCAGTCCTGCTGACCAACGCGCCGCAGTTGTTCGGGCTCACGATGGCGATCGATTTGCAGAAGCACATCGAGGTGGTCCTGTTCGGATCGCTGATCATCTTCTTCCTCATCGTCGAGCCCAACGGGCTCGCGCGGCTGTGGCAGATTACCAAGGAGAAGCTGAGGCTTTGGCCGTTCCCCTACTGAGGGCCGGCCTGCCAATTTGGCTGCGGCGTCGCGGTGTGCTAGCGTGCCCCGCTAGGTATCGAGTAACCGACGAAGAAGCAAAGCATCCATAGGATAGGGAGGAAACCATGAAGTTGCGTAATCTGACACTGAGCCTGGTCGGCTTGAGCCTGGTCGGGGCCGCCGCCGGTGCGGCGGGCTCGTTGGTAACGACCGCGGCATTTGCACAGGCCGAGCAGTTCTTTCCCATGCTCGTTTACCGCACCGGCCCCTATGCCCCGAGCGGCATTCCCGTGGCCAACGGATTCCGCGATTACTACACCCTGATCAACGAGCGCGATGGCGGCATCAACGGCGTCAAGATCACCTTCGAGGAGTGCGAGACCAAGTACAACACGAAGCTCGGCGTCGAGTGTTACGAGAAACTCAAGAACAAGGGCCCGACCGGTGCAACGCTGGTCAATCCGTTCAGCACCGGCATCACGTACCAGCTGATCCCCAAGGCCCCGGTCGACGAAGTGCCGATACTGTCGATGGGCTACGGCCGCACGGCGGCCGCCGACGGGCGGGTGTTCGAATGGATCTTCAACTTCCCGGCCACGTATTGGAGCCAAGCCTCGGCGTTCGTGCGCTACGTCGCGCAGCAGGAGGGCGGCGAGGCCAACCTCAAGGGCAAGAAGATCGCCCATGTCTACCACAACAGCGCTTACGGCAAGGAGGCGAACGCCACCCTCGAGGTCTTGGCCAAGAAGTACGGCTTTGAGCTGACGCTGTTGGCCGTCGACCACCCGGGCCAGGAGCAGAAGTCGACCTGGCTGCAGGTTCGCCGGCTCAAGCCCGATTGGATCTTCATGTCGGGTTGGGGCGTGATGAACCAGGTGGCGGTCAAGGAAGCCGCCGCGATCAACTACCCGATGGACCACTTCGTCGGCAACTGGTGGTCGGGGTCCGACGCCGACGTCATTCCCGCCGGCGACGGCTCGATCGGTTACAAGTCCACGGCATTCCACGGCGCCGGCACCGGCTGGCCGGTCCACCAGGACATCATCAAGTACGTCTATGGCGGCGACGAAGCCAAGGCCAAGGAGAACAACATCGGCGAGGTGCTCTACAACCGCACCATCGTCAACGCCATGTTCGGCGTCGAGGCGGTCCGCACCGCCCAGGGCAAGTTCGGCAACAAGCCGCTCACGGGCAAGCAGGTGCGCTGGGGCCTGGAGAATCTGAATATCACCAAAGCGCGCCTCAAGGAGCTCGGAATGGAAGGCTTCATGAAGCCGCTCAAGGTGACCTGCAGGGACCACGAAACCGGCGGCTCGGTGATCATCCAGCAGTGGGACGGCAAGAAGTGGAGCTTCTCGAGCGATTGGATTCCGCCGATCAGCGAGGTGGTGCGTCCGATGATCGAGGAGGCGGCAGCGGCCTACGCGAAGGAGAACAACATCACTCCGCGTAGTTGCTGAGCGTTCCCGACGAGCCGTGAGCGAGGTCGCCGCGGCGACGGCACCGGCCACCGGTACCAGCGGCAATTGTGCCTGGCACCCAGCACGCTGGCCCGGCTGTTCGGACCGCAAGTGGTGGCCAGCGTCGCGTTCACCGGCTCCGACCCGTACCTACCCACCGGCTCGGATGTCGCCGTCCTGCTCGAAGCGAAGAACCGGGCGCTGCTGAAGACGTTCATCGCGAGGAGTCAAAAGGCCGCCGTCGAGGCGAACGCCGACGCCATCCGTGGTGGTGAGTCCGGCATCCCGGCAATCGTCCCCGGGGACAGCGCGAACAGTCTCCTGATTCGCTACGTAGCCGGAATCGATCCCGACGTGGTGATGCCTCCCGAGGGCGACAAGCTGACGCCCGCTGAGGTTGGACTACTGCGGGCGTGGATCGACCAGGGCGCCAAGTATCCGGCGGACGAACAGCCCGAGGTTTCCGAGAACAAGAAGGAACAGCACTGGGCGTTTCGGCCGGTCGTGCGTCACGCGCCGCCGGCCGTGCGGCAAAGCGCGTGGTTGAACAATGCGATCGACACGTTCATCCTGGCCCGGCTTGAGGCCAAGTCGATCGAGCCGTCGCCGCCTGCCGATCGGGAGACGTTGCTGCGCCGCGTGACGTTCGACTTGACCGGCCTGCCGCCGACGCCCGAAGAGGTGCGAGCCTATCTGGCCGATGATCGCCCCGACGCCTACGAGCGAGCCGTCGATCGCCTGCTCGCCTCGCCGCGATTCGCCGAGCGCTGGGCGCGGCACTGGCTCGACCTGGCCCGCTACGCCGATTCGAACGGGTTTACCCGCGACTTCGCGCGGCAGATCTGGCGCTACCGCGATTGGGTGATCGATGCGGTCAATCGGGACCTGTCGTTCGATCAGTTCACCCTCGAGCAACTGGCCGGCGACCTGCTGCCCGACGCCACGCTCGATCAACGCATCGCGACCGGGTTTCATCGCAACACACTCATCAACGAGGAGGGCGGCACCGACGCCGAGCAGTTTCGCGTGGATGCGGTGGCTGATCGCGTCGCGACCACGGGTTCGGTGTTT
>JADFMW010000210.1 GCA_022563655.1 Pseudomonadota bacterium | reverse complement strand
GTCAACGCGCTTGCCCGATGTGCCGCATCGCGCTGCGCACGTTTCCTGGCCTGTCGGCGTCTCTGCCCCGTGACGACCGCATCCTGGTGAGAAATGCGGGCTAGTCGGGGCGCTCGATTTGAGCCCGGTCGCGCAAATTCTGGATCAGCTCGGCTACGACCTCCTGCTCCATGGCGGTGGCCAGCTGGTCGCGCGTGTCCTCGAAGCTCGGCGGCGACCCGGGTCGCCGGTCGTCAACGAGGATCACGTGCCAGCCGAAGCTGGTCTTAACCGGCGCCTCGGTCATCTCGCCGGGCTGCAGGTTGAACGCCGCCTCGGCGAACTCCGCCACCATTTGGTCGCGGGTGAAGTAGCCGAGGTCGCCGCCCCGTTCGGCCGACGGACCGATCGACTTCTCCTTGGCGACATCCTCGAAGGCGTCGCCGCCGTTGATCCGCGCGATCACGGCCAGGGCCTCGTCCTCGGCCGCAACGAGGATGTGGCGGGCCTTGATCTCTTCTTGCGGCGACACGGTCTTTACGAACTCGTCGTAACGCTGGCGGAGCGTCTCTTCGGTAATGGCCTCGCCGACGTAGCGGGCAAGGTAGACATCGCGGATCACCTCATCCTCGAGCCGTGCCAGGCGCCGCTTGACGGCTTCGTCTTCCTGGAGATTGGCCTTGCGCCCCTCGCCGACGACCAGCTTGAAGTCGATCAGGTGCTCGAGCAGGGCCGGAAAGATCATCGCAGGCGGCAAGCCCCGGTATTGCTCGGACAGGTTCTGTTGCGCCTCGACGATCTCGGAGCGGCGTATCTCATCGCCGTTGACCGTGGCGAGTACGGGATCTTCCTCCGCAGCCGCTTCGGTGGTCTGGGCGCCGGCCGACAGGTAAGGAAGCACCAACAGGATGGCAAGCGCGACGGCGCGACTGAGAAGCTTGGACATCGTACGGGCCTCCCTACTATCCCTGCTAAAAGGGTTCACTGACCGCCCCCGCAGGCAAGCCTAGCCGAAGGCGCGCCTCGGGAGAGGCGGGCCTGTGATTCGACGACTAGGAAGCTAGTTCGCTGAATCGCCGATGACAACCCGCTTGTTTGGAATTTCCCCAATATACCGCCATGACCGCCGGCGGTGGATCATGACGGGCGCCGCGCGGTTCGCTCGCGCGCTGCCTCAAAGCTCCAACGCCGCGGCGTCGCGCAGGATCGCCTCGGCGCGCGCGGTATAGGCTCCGCCCTCGCCGTGCAGCGCCAGCCCGGGGGCGAGCCTGAGCGGCGTCGCCATGCCTTTGTGCGCCCGCACGATCACCCGCTTCGCCGGCTTCGAGCCGGCGGCGTCGGGCCACAGGGGAAAGACGACGATCGCCCCGGCCTTGGACGTCAGGTGCGCGAGCAGCGCGGCCAGCCGCTCGGCGCGGTGGATGAAGGTGATGCTGCCGCCGCGTTTCGCCATCTTGACGCAAAAGTCGACCCAGTCGGCGAGGTCGTCGGTCGCCGCCACCGTGGCCGCCGCCTTGCCGGCATGGGGCGAGGGATCGGCGCGGCCCGCCTCGAGATGGGGCGGGTTGGACATGACGTGGTCGAACGTGCCGGCCGCCAGGCGCGGGGGCGGCCGCAGCAGCTCTCCGAGCATCACGTCGACCCGGCCATCGAGCCCGTTGAGCGCCACGTTTTCCGCCGCGAGGCGCACCAGTTCGCGTTCGATCTCGACGCCGAAGATGCGGCAGTCCGCGACCCGGGCTGCCAGGCACAGCGCCGCCGCCGCCGCCCCGGCGCCGACGTCGAGCACCTGCTCGCCGGCCGCAGCCGGGACCGAGGCGGCGAGCAGCACCGGGTCGATCGCGACGCGATAGCCCGTCTTTGGCTGGCGCAGGCGGACACGGCCGCCGAGCAGGGCGTCCTCGGTGTACGCTTCAGTCATGGCGATACGATTCGCCAGCCGCATCGAGGACGCGGCGGGCGGGCGCGAGGTCGTCGTCGACGACCATCAGGCGGCGCTGAATGGCGCCGATGCTGCCCTGGACGACGCTGGTATGGGCATCGAACACCATCGCCTCGATGTGGGCGTCGGCGAGCAGCGCCAGCACGAAGGACAGCCGCACCGGGTCGTTGGTGCGCAACAGCTCGACCATCGCGAACCAGCCTTTCCCCCCTCGCAGAGTCTGCTAAAGTGCACGCGGCGCGAACACACGGCCCTATGCTCGCCCCCGCGGATACGCGCGTCAAGAGAAGGAGGCTGAATTGTCCGTGGTCATCGATCTCGACGCCGAGCGTCCGGGCCCCCCGCAGCGGTCGCTCGACCGGCTCATGGCCCTCGTCGCCGATGAGCTGCACGAGGTCAACCGGCTCATACTCGAGCGCATGGACAGCCCCGTGACGCTCATCCCGCAGCTCGCCGGTTATATCATCGCGGCCGGCGGCAAGCGGTTGCGGCCGATGCTCACCCTCGCCGCGGCCAAGCTGTGCGGCTACGGCGGCGCCCGCCACATCGAACTTGCCGCCTGTGTCGAGTTCATGCACACCGCCACGTTGCTGCACGACGACGTGGTCGACCAGAGCGACCTCAGGCGCGGCAGCGCCACCGCCAACACGGTGTGGGGCAATAAGTCGAGCGTGCTGGTCGGCGACTTCCTGCTCAGCCGCTCGTTCCAGCTCATGGTCGCCGACGGCTCGCTCAAGGTGCTCAAGCTTCTTTCCAACGCCGCCGCGGTGATCGCCCAGGGCGAGGTCATGCAGCTCATCACCTCGAACGACGTCGAAACCAGCGAGGCCGCGTACCTCGAGGTGATCGAGGCCAAGACGGCAACGCTGTTCGCCGCCGCGTGCCGTCTGGGCGCGGTGGTCGCCGGGCGTCCGGCGGTCGAGGAGGAGGCGCTCGAATGTTACGGCATGAACCTCGGCACGGCGTTTCAGGTCGCCGACGACGTGCTCGACTACTCGGCGCGCCAGGCCGAGCTCGGCAAGGCCATCGGCGACGACTTCCGCGACGGCAAGATCACCCTGCCGGTCGTGCTCGCCTACCGGCGCGGCAGCGAACGAGAGCGCGCGTTCTGGCGCCGCACTCTCAAGGACGGCAGACAACGCGACGGCGACCTCGAGCGCGCCATCGCGATGTTGAAGCGCCACGG
>JADFMW010000036.1 GCA_022563655.1 Pseudomonadota bacterium | reverse complement strand
TGGGCCTCGGTCTGGTGGCCATGGTTGGCCATCGCCTGGCCGGCGAACCCGGCAGCCGTGAGCCCGGCCGCCGCGAAGCTGACCGCGCAGGTCAGCGCCGTGGTGGTCAGCAGGTTGTTCTTCATGGATTTTATCCTTCAGCGTGCACGGGACAACTCCCGGGCCGATCGCCCAGCGGGCGCTTGACGCACTGCTGCGGCCCCCTCGATTGTCGCTGAAGCTAGCGAGGCAAGCGAACGATGTCAACAGACTGTTAGCTTTTTATGAAATTTTTTCGCCACGTGTTGCTTTTTTGCCACAGTTAGGCCCGACAAAATGCCCGAAATCAAAGCGCTGCGCGGGAAAGCGGGTGATGGCGCCGGACACGTTCGCGGCCCGCACGGCCTCGTATGCCCCCACCACGCGTGCCTCCTATACGTGTGCCGCCTTGTGCCGCCGCAAGTCATGGTCGCGCGCGATGGGCGCGAGCGCGAGGAGGTCGGACGACGCCGATAAGCCGGGCAAGATCGGGGCGTGATCGGGGCGTCCCGGCGGCGCGTGGAAAATTCCGGGACTTCGTCATGGAGAGGGCCTAAAATACCGCGGAACCCGGCTTCGAGATGGGAGGCGCCAGTGATCCATGCCGCGGCGATAAGCGACCAGTTCGTTGCCTGTCTGGATCACAGTCGGGCCGCGACCGAGCCGTATCGGCACTGGCTTCTCAGAGACATGTTCCCGCGTGACGTCTGCGATGCGATCGAGGCGCTTCCCTGCGATCCGCCGCGCATCGAGGACACCGCGGGAAAACGGGAAACACACAGCGACACGAGAATTTTCTTTGCGGCGGAGAACCGCGCCCGCTTCGACGTCTGCCGCGAGTTGGCGGCGGCGCTGCAAGACAAGGCAACGATCAGGGAACTCGAGGGCACTTGCGGCGCGGCGTTGAAGGGAGGGTTCCTGCGCATCGAGTATTGCCAGGACCCGGCCGGTTTCTGGCTCGAGCCCCATACCGACATCGGCGCCAAGCTGCTGACCCTGCAGGTCTACCTGTCAACCGACCCCGGATCGGAGGATTGGGGCACCGACATCCTCGACGAAAACATGAACCGCGTCGCCACCGCGCCCTACCATTTCAACTGGGGCCTCATCTTTATTCCCGGCGCGGACACCTGGCACGGGTTCCGCAAACGGCCGATCAACGGCGTGCGGAGGTCGCTCATCGTCAATTACGTCAAGGGCGAATGGCGGGACCGTCACCAGCTCGCCTACCCCGATCAGGCCGTCGGCTGACCCCGGCGGCGCTCGCCGCCATCGTCACTGTTCTTAGGGCGCGCACGCGATGCATCCCTCGCACGGCGTTGCCCCAACGTCGCCGCGCAGGTGCGCCTTCCTGAGTTCCTGGAAGGCGGCGCCGTGCCAGCCCTCCATGAACGATGTCTGGGTGAGATCGGCCATGCAGAACTTTGTCGCGTGGTCGAAGCAGCACGCGCTCAGTTTGCCGTCCCACGTGATGTGACCCTCGGTGAACACCGCCCAGCACGGCAACGGATCGCGCAGCGCGCCGATCCGGCCGCGGTTTCCCGGGGTCAGCTCCCAACCGCGTTCGCGCTCGCCCTCGGCGACGAGATCGGCCTGGGTGTAGAGCGGCAGCGCGTACAGCTCATCGACATAGGGTCGAATCTCGTCGATCGTCGCCTTCATGCGCTGGCCCTGCTCGCCGTCATAGGCGATGTAGGAGGCATAGAGCCCGCAGCCGTAGCCACCGCGCTCGCGAACCTCGTGGGCCGCCTTGATGTTCCGCAACATCGCTCGAAACAGACGCGGCTTGACGCGAGCGATCTCGGCAAACTGCGTCTCGTCGGCGTAGTTCAGCGAGAACTTGAGGCTGTCTAGGCCCGCGTCCATGCAGGCCTTGACATTTTCGGGGCCGGCGACCGAGCCGTTCGTGGTCAGGAAGATGTACGGGTATCCGGCCGTGTGCTTGGCGAACCTGACCGCTTCCGCGAGCCACGGCAACAGGAATGATTCGCCGAGATAGAACAGGCCGATCTCCTCGACGCCGTCGGCGCGCATTTCGAGCAACAGCCGCTCGAACAGTGAGCGGTCCATGTCGGCCTGATCCCTGAGCTTCATCGATCGCGCGCAGAACACGCACGCGAAGTTGCAGCGCGCCGTTAATTCGATCTTGACCGAGCGCGGGCAAGGCGGCGCCGCGCTCCTGCGCTCGGACGCGATCTCGGTGATGGCGTCGATCCGATCGGTAATCGTGTTGGCTGTCACGGCCGCGAACCTCGTTGCTGCTCCCCGGGGTGCAAAGTCTGGAGAGACCAGCCACTTTATTTGATCCCCGGCATGCTGGCCAGCCGGATCGCGACCCCGGGCGGCCCAAGACCCAATCGGCGCTCGCGCCGCCGCGAGCGCCTGCGAGCCGCACGGCAACCCTGCCAATGCGTTTCTTCGTCGGGGCTCTTCTCGGTCACGACGTGCGGCAGCCGAGTGTGGGATCGCCGCCGCGTCACCGCGAAGCGTCGGGACCGCCCGTGCGGCCTAGCCGCCGCGCCGCGCCGCAGTCGCACTCTGGGCCTCGGCGAGCCACAGCTCGGCGTAATCGACGTGCTGCCACTCATCGAACCACGGCCCGCCGCGGGTGAAGTGGATGGCTGCGGGATGGCCGCGCGCCGGTTTCTCACACCACCCCTCGAGCCAGTTCCAGGTCTCGGGTACGGCGCCGATCAGCCCGTCGTCGAGCCATCGGAAGCGATGCAAGAACGCGCCGCTCTCGCGGTTGACCAGCGCCGGCGTCAGCGCGCGGGTGGCGGCATGGCCGCAATTGTACAGCACCATGCTCGACCAGTTCTTGCGCGGGAATACCGTCTGCGCTTTGCCGTCCATCTTCGTCGTCTCCGGCGGGCGGTGGTCGTGATGGACGCACATCACCGCGAACCGGTCGTCGGCCAGCGCGATCAGGTGCTTGATATCGGCAAGCCACAAGAAGTCGCCGTCGCAGAACAGCGCCCAGCCTTGATAGCCGGCGAGATAGGGCACCAGGAACCGGGTATAGGTGAACTCGGTCGAGGCCAGCGGGTCCGGCGGCCGGTGGTACAGGCCGCGGGCGCTGAGCTCGTGCTGCCTCAAGGGCGTCACGGTAACCGGTACCGTGGCGCGTTCGAGCAATGAATGACGGCACACCTGGTATGCAACGTCCTCGCGGCTGTCCCAGCCGACAAAAACCGGAAACGGCTCGGCGTTCATCGATCCCTCGTCGCCCTGTTCGCACCCGGACGCCACGCCCCGGTCCAACCCCGGACCGTGCAGCGGGCAAAGGTCAGGCCGCGGTCAAAAGCGGCCCGCGACCCGCGCTGTCGCAGGTCCGCTTGCTGGCAACCGGTCTCGCGGTTCATTGGTTTTAGCCGACATTCCCCTGATAGATCCAATTCGGTGGGCATTGTAGCCAAACATGCCTGTTCGAGAAGCCGGCAACTGCGTTCAACTGCGTTTCTGTCGATTGGCAACAGATGTGGTGGCCTTGGCCGCCCTCTATATCCCGACTGGCGGCAGCCTGGTTTCCCGCAGAACGTAATAGGCGCCGGGCAGCAGCACCGCGACGGTGCCCGCCTCGGCCATCGCGGAGATATCCTCGGCGTGCGCGGGTTCGATGTGGTCGGCGAGAGCGCGCCGAGACAATTTCAGTCGGCCGGCGTTATCTCGAGTTCACGCAACAATTCCGCCGAGACTTCCCCGGTCACCGGAATATTCTTCGCGGCCTGGAAGGCACGGATGGCGGCGCGTGTCTTGGGGCCCACAATCCCGTCGGCCGGTCCCGGATCGTGGCCCGACCGTGCAAGCTTCTCCTGTACGCGGACGACGAGGGCGCCTGTCGGTGCGGCCGGAACGGACGGTTCGGGGGTCGGAGGCCGAGCCGTCCTCTCGAGAGAGGCGGTATCGAGTTCGCGCAGCAGTTCCTCCGAGATTTCGCCTGTGATCGGAATCTGCCGGGCCGCTTGGAAGGCGCGGATGGCGGCGCGTGTCGCGAAGCCCATCAATCCGTCGACCGGACCCGGATCGTGGCCCGACCGCTGAAGCTTATCCTGTACCAAGGCGACGAAGGCGCGTGTCGGTGTGGACGCCGCCGCAATCGCAGCGGTTCCGGGGCTCCACGCTCGCGCCAACCGGCGGGCGCGCCCGAGCTGTTGCGGGGAGATCTCCTTCGCAACGCCGTCGCGCTTGCGGGCGGCCTGTTCTCTTTGGCGGCCGGGGCCGAAGCTATCCGCCGCGAGGCTGTACCACGCGTACGCCTTCGCCAGGTCACGCGGGACGTCAAAACCATTCTGGTATAACAGGCCGATGTTGTTCAAGGCCTTGGCACTGCCCTGCGCCGCCGCCAGGCGGTGCCACTTTACCGCCTCGCCGTCGTCCTGCGCCACGCCCCCGCCTCTGTCGTACATGATGCCGAGGTAGAATTGGGCGGCGGCGTCACCCTGCAGGGCGAGATCCTCGAACTCCCGCAAGGCAGCCGGGAAGTCGCCACGGCCGTAGGCGGCCACACCCTCTTCGTAGCCGGCCCAAGCCGGCGTCGCCAGCGACACGACCAACACTACTGCGAGTGCGATACGCTTCATGGTCCGCGCCTCCCCGTCGTAGGGCCAGGGTACCTCAATGCGCGGTATGACACGAGTCGAAGGTGACGGCGCCCGGGGACGCCGCGCGCGAAAAAATTGGGCTAGACTGGACAGGATCGGCGCCAACACCCCCCGAGGCGTGACGGAGAGAGCTCGCGGATCGAACCGGAGAGTGTGTCTGGAGGGGAGACGATCGCATCAACCGGCACGGAAGTGGCATGACTTCACTCGGGGCGCTACTGCTCGGGGATGGCTTGCTCCCGTTGCATCCGGCCGTACCGCACGAAGGAGACGACGACGATGACCATGGCCATGCGCATACATCGGCCCGGCGGACCCGAGGTTCTGACCTGGGACGAGGTCGAGGTCGGCCGGCCGGGCCCGGGCGAGGCGCTCATTCGCCACTCGGCGGTGGGGCTCAACTACATCGATACGTGTTACCGCAGCGGCATGTACCCGATCACCCTGCCCGCGATCCTCGGGGCCGAGGCAGCCGGCGTGGTCGCGGCCGTGGGCGAAGACGTCACCATCGTCAAGCCCGGCGACCGCGTGGCCTATACCGGGATCAAGGGGTCCTATTTGGGGGCCTATGCCGAGACGCGGCTGTTCCCGGCCGAGCGCCTGATCCGGTTGCCCGACGGCATCTCGGAGAAGCAGGCGGCGGCGATGATGCTCAAGGGCATGACCGCGGAGTACCTGGTGCGCCGCACCTACCCGGTCAAAGCCGGCGACGTCATCCTGGTCCACGCCGCCGCCGGCGGCGTCGGCCTCATCCTCTGCCAGTGGGCGAAGCATCTCGGCGCGACCGTCATCGGCACCGTCGGCAGCGCCGAGAAGGCCGGGCTCGCCAAGGCGCATGGTTGCGATCACCCGATCGTCTACACCCGCGAGAGCTTCGTCGAGCGGGTCAAGGAGCTGACCGGCGGCGACGGCGTTAAGGCGGTCTACGATTCGGTCGGCAAGGATACCTTCGAGGGCAGCCTTGCCTGCCTCCAGCCGCATGGCTTGATTGCCGGCTACGGTCAGTCTTCGGGCAATGTCCCGCCCCTCGACATGGGCATCCTCAGGGCCAAGGGGCTGTTCGTGACCAGGCCGGCTCTCCACACCCATACCGCCACGCGCGCGCAACTGGAAGACTTGGCGAATGGCCTGTTCGAGGTGGTGAGCAAGGGCGTCGTCAAAATCGAGATCCGCCAGACCTATGCGCTCAAAGACGTCGCCAACGCCCACCGCGATCTCGAAGCGCGCAAGACCACCGGCTCGACGGTACTGCTGCCCTAGGCGAAGGCCAAGTCTCCGTGGGGAGGCCGGGCTTCAGAACCTCAGGGCCTCAAGGCTTGAGGATGATCTTGCCGAAGACCTCCCGATCCTCGACTCTGCGCACGACCTCGGGGCCCTGCCGATGATCGACGAGCCCCACGCCGATGCGACCGCCGCCGTCGCCGCAAGCCGTCCGCCGCGGGTGAAGCGTCACCGCCTGGAGACGCCGCCGCGCGCGACAAGCGACCGTGCACGACGCAAGTCTGGGTCGTGCACGGCCGTTAAGGCGTTCTCAGGCAGAGCGCGCGAGGAGATTACCGGAAATTGTACCGGATACCGACCGTAGCGGCATGGATCAATTCGTCGTCGAATTCGATGTCGGTGCCGAGCTTCTTATTATCGTGAGTGATGTCCAGATCCATATCGGGGAGGCCAATCAACCGGTAATTGGCATACAGCTCCAGGTTTGGCGTGAGCCCGACGCTCGCTCCGACGATGACTTGCCATACAAATCCGGTGTCCTCGGCATCGTTGAACACGAAATCCTTCGGCTTATCAAGTGGAATCGCGTCCAATTCGCTGAACACAACGCCGATTCCGCCACCTATGTAAGGGGTAAGGCCGGGGAGCGCGGTCTGATCGATGTCGAGCAGTAGGTTCGCCATCAATAGGGTCTCGGACAAATGGCCGCTAAGCGGCCCGAATGCGGGGGTACTGAACGGAGGCAGCTTCGTGATCGAATCCGCCAAGATGCTTTCGGTGTCGTTGTCTATATACGTCGCCTGCAATTCGATGCGAAGCCCCACGCTGGGGCCGTGCGGGTTTCCGTGAAAGACCGTTCCCAGGTTGTAACCGATCGCGCCTTCAAAGACGGGGCCCATGTCAAAGTCATTCACCGCGCCCGATCTGCGTGCCGGCTCGTCCAGCGGGTCGATCTTGTCGTTGTTTTCGTCCCTGCATTTTGACTCTGTGCCCTCGCCCAATTTATCGATGCAGAAGAAATCAAAATCGCGGTCGCCCAGGTTGGCGAAACCGCCGCCCAGCGCTAGGTACGCGTTACCCGCCTGCGCCGGGGCCGAGACCACCAGCGCAGGGCCCGCGACTGCCGTCAACGCAAACGCGCTGACGCCGTTCAGCCATATTTTTTTCATCCTCGCCTCCAGTGCAAAGGGTCAGGTGCAACGATCTCAGACTCACACACGCCAACGAAGACGCAAAGGGACGCTCGGCTGTAAACCCTTGAGACGGCCTTGATGCGGAACACCCCCCTGGATCTGCCCTGGAAATTCCATCCTGGGCCAATTTGTCTGCGCATTAAAATCATATTAAGGCTCTGAAGACAAGCTTTGAAAGTCACGTGTGCGTATTTTTTTGAAACTCGTGGCATTTTTGTCACGGATTGGCGCAGGCAGGCCCTGGTTCTGCCGGACTAATCCGGTTACGACCGTGCGCTTTATACGTCCGTAGATGGACACTGATTAAGCTGACTGATCAAGCTGAGACGAAAGGACGACCGCCGATGGCGCCGGTGCGGCGCTCGCGATGCGACTCGCTGGTTGGTTCGCAGCGCGGCCCTTCGGGCCTTGAGGATCGACGGCGCGCGGGGGCTCGGGTGGCGGTGTTCGGACAGCCCGTGCTGGCGCTCGCTTCGGCGACTCGGTGGCGGCGAGGCGGTTCATCGTCGGTATCCGGGCGGCGCTGGCGCGGCTCCGCCGGAGCCGATATGATGGGAACGGTCTTGATGCTCGAAGGACCCGATGAACCGCAAGCAACGACGCCAACAGGCGACCCTCCAGCCGCGCCAGGTCACGGCGCCTGCTTTCCAACCGACCGCGAACGCCACCGCGGTCGAGGCGGCGTTGGCCGGCGCCATCCAAGCCCTTCCGGCAGGTCAGCTTGAACGCGCTCGGTCTATTTTCAGAAGCGTCCTCAAGGCTCAGCCGAGCAATCACGTCGCGCTCCATCACCTTGGCGTGATCGAGCTTCAGGCGGGGAGACACGAAGCCGCCGTCGATCTCATCGGCAAGGCCATCGCGCTCAAGCCTGATTACGCCGAGGCGCACAACAACCTCGGCAACGCGTTCGCGATCCAGGGCAAGCATGAGGAAGCCGCCACCTCCTACCAAAAGGCCATCGCGCTTAAGCCCGATAACGCAAAGGCGTACGGCAACCTCGGCGTCTTGCGCACAAACCAGGACAAGCCTGAGGAGGCCGTCGCCGAATTCCGGAAGGCGATCGCGCTTGCGCCCAACGTGGCACAGGTTCACAACAACCTCGGCACCGCGCTCATAACCCAGGGCAAGCTCGGCGAGGCCATCCGCTCGCTGCAAACGGCCGTCGCCCTCAAGCCCGACTACGCCGAGGCGCACTACAACCTCGGCAAGGCGGTCAAGACCCAGGGCAGGCTTGTCGAGGCCGTCGCCTGCTACCGAAAGGCCATCGCCTTCGAACCCGACTTCATAGAGGCGTACAACAATCTCGGGATCGCGCTCAACGACCAAGGCATGCACGAGCAGGCCATCGTCTCTTTCCAAGAAGCGGTCGCGGTCAGGCCCGACTCGGCGGAGGCGCACAGGAGCCTCGGCGCCGCCCTCAACGCCCACGGCAGACTTGACGAGGCCGTCGAGTCTCACCAAAAGGCCATTGCCCTCAAGCCCGATTTTGCCGCGGCGCACAGCGACCTGGGTTTGGCGCTCGAGAGCCAAGGTCAGCTCGAGGCAGCCCTTGAATGCTACCGAAAGGCGATCGCCCTCAAGCCCGATTACGCAGCGGCGCATAACAACCTCGGTGTCGCGCTTGAGAGCCAAGGCCAGCTCGAGGCAGCCCTTGCGTGTTACCAAAAGGCCATCGCGCTCGATCCCGTTTGCGCTGCGACGCACTACGCACATGCCAGGCGTCACAGCTTCTTTCCTGGTGATCCCGAGATCGCAAAGCTCCACAAGTTGGTGAAGCTGGAAGGCCTATCAGAGGCCGATAAGAGCCCGGTTTTCTACGCTCTCGGCAAGGCCCACGACGACATCGACCGCTACGCCGAAGCGTTCTCGTATTACTCAACGGCGAACGAGCAAATGGCCCGGCAGGGAGACTTCGATCCATCCCGTCATCACAAGGAAATATTGGAGATCAAGGACCTATTTCGAGAACGGCGCGGTTCGGCCGATCAGAATGCGGGCGATGCCGAGCACGTTGTTCCGATCTTCGTGGTCGGAATGTCGCGGGCGGGAAAGACCTCGGTCGAGTCCATCCTGGCGCAACATGAAGCTGTCTGCGGCGTCGGCGAGAGTAAGGAATTGCACGGTGTCGTAAAGGCGGTTCTCCACAAATATCCGATGTCGACGTCGTTCCCAGAATACATGAACCTGTTGTCCGAGGATCAGATAAGAGAGATTGGGAAAATGTATATGGGAAACATTGCTAAGTACTCTCCTGATTCCAGGTGGTTTAGCAGTACATTACCGGGTAATTATCAGTTTATTGGCCTTATACTCAAAGTACTCCCAATGGCAAAAATAATATACTGTCGCCGCGATCCCATGGATCATTGTTTGTTCGTATATTTTTCTCAATATGAGCACGGCCACGACTATTCATATGATCTATGTCATCTTGCCTTATATTATACGGATTATCATGACTTGATGGCCCACTGGCAGAAATTGTACGGTGACTGGATTTTGACCGTGCGTTACGAGGACCTGGTGCGACATCCGGCCGAGACGAGCGCCCGAATTTACGAGTTCTGCGGCCTCGATTACGACCCGGCGGCGATCAGCCACGCGTTCACCACCGACGAAATTGGGCATTCCAGACACTACGAACCGTATCTCGACACGCTGCGCCAGGCGCTCGGCGACTTGGCGAAGTGATCGGATGGGGATTACAGGCATCGCCAGGAAGCTCGCTCGACATGCCCCGAATGGATTCTTTCGCCGCATCTTCGCTCGATGGAACCGATGACCCGCAAGCAACGACGCGATCAAGCCACTCTCCAGCCCCGTCCGGTCAACCCTTGAGGGCGACGCGCCCTTGACGGCGAATGGAGTCTCAAGCCGTCAGCGTGGGCCTGGTGATCGGCGCTCGTGCCGCGGCGGCCTAGTTTTGGCCTAGTTTTCTGGCGTCAGCAGCGATACGCCGAGCTTCGCCCGGCGCTTGAGCCAGGGGCTCGGCCGGTAGCGCGGGTCGCCGTAGAAGCGTTGCATGGCGGCAAGTATCCCGAGAATGCGCGACGCCCCAAGGATATCGCCGAAGCTCAAGGGTCCATGGGGATAGGCTAGCCCCAGGGTGACCGCCCGGTCGATGTCCTCGGGGGCGGCGATGCGCTGCTGGGCCATGTCGCACGCGATGTTGACGACCATGGCCATGATGCGCTGGGCGACGAAGCCTGGACTGTCATGGATCACGGTAACCGGCACGCCGTCGCCGCCGAGCAGGCCGCGCGCGGCCGCGGCGTGATCGGGCTCGGTGACCGGCGTGGTCATCAGCGTTCGCCGCTTATCGAGCCCGAACAGGGTATCGACCGCGACCGTGCGTTTCGCATCGAGGTCCTCGGCGAGCGCCGTCGTCGTCGCGTCCTCGCCCAACGGCGTGACCAGGCAAAGGGCTTGGTCCGAGGGCCTGTCCCCGCTTTCAAGGGGCGCCTCCAAGCTCGCCAAGAGCCGCGCGAGGGCGGCGTGGCCGTCGGGCTCGGCGGGGCTCAACCACACGCTCGCGGGCCGCGCCTCGGGTGCCGGGTCCTCGGCCGGCACGATCGCCTTGGCGCCCTCGTAGCGGTAGAACCCCTCGCCGCTCTTGCGCCCGAACAGCCCCGCCGCCACCCGTTGCCGGGCGATGGGCGAAGGCCGGTAACGCGGCTCTTCGTAATACTGGTGGTAGAAGGATTCCATCACCGCGTGGGAAACATCGAGGCCGGTGAGGTCGAAGAGCTGGAACGGCCCCATCCGGAAGCCGCCGGCGTCGCACATGATGCGGTCGATATCGGCGAAGGAGGCGATGCCTTCGCCCACGATGCGCAGCGCCTCGGTGCCGTAGCCTCGGCCGGCGTGGTTGACGATGAACCCCGGCGTATCGGCGGCGCGGATCGGGTGGCGCCGCATACGCCGAGCGAGTCCGTTCAGGGCCTCGGCCACCCAGGGCTCGGTGAACGCGCCGTCGATCACCTCGACCAGCTCCATCAAGGGAACCGGATTGAAGAAATGGAAACCGCCGACCCGGCCGGGCCGCCGACACGCCGAGGCTATGGCGGTCACCGACAGCGACGAGGTGTTGGTGGCAAGGATGCAATCCTCGGCGACGATTTCCTCGAGCTTGCGGAAAAGCTCCTGCTTGGCCTCGAGATCCTCGACGATCGCCTCGACGACCACGTGGCAAGGAGCGAAAGCCTGCACCGACCCGGCGGGCTCGATGCGAGCCAAAGCCTGCTTGGCGTCGGCCTCGCTCAGCCTTCCCTTCTGCACCGCCCGGAGCAGCATTCTGTCGATGAACGAACGGGCCTCTGTGGTCGCCTCGGGACGCTCATCATAGAGCAGCACACCGATGCCCCCGGTCGCCGCGACCTGGGCAATGCCGCGGCCCATCGCCCCGGCGCCGGCGACGCCGACGACAAGATCGGGCCTCGTCGCGTCCAGTCCCATGGCCCTACTTCCCCACGAATTTTGCCCGCCGTTTTTCGATGAAGGCCCGCATGCCCTCTTTCTGGTCGCGCGAATCATACAATAGTTGCAAGGCCTTGCGTTCCAGCATCAAGGCCGCTCCGAGGGAGGCGTCCTGCCCCGCAAGCAACACCTCCTTGATCTGCATCACCGCAAGGGGCGGCATGGCGGCGATGGTCTCGGCCATCTCGAGCGCCGTCTCCACCACCTGGGCGTCGGGCGTCACCTCGCTGACGAGGCCCATGCGCAACGCCTCCGCCGCGCTCACGGGGCGCCCGGTAAGCACCATCTTCATCGCCTGAAACTTGCCCACCGCCCGGGTCAGGCGCTGGGTACCCCCGGCGCCGGGCATGATGCCGACCCGCACCTCGGGCTGGCCGAACCGGGCGCTTTCTCCGGCGACGATGATGTCGGCGTGCATGGCGAGCTCGCAGCCGCCGCCGAGGGCGTAACCGTTGACGGCGGCGATCACCGGCTTGGGGCAGTCGGCGATGGCCTGCCACAGGCGGTGCGTGCCCCGCAGCATCATCTCGATCGCACCGGCGTCGGCCATTTCCTTGATATCGGCGCCGGCGGCAAAGGCCGCATCGTTGCCCGTGAGCACGACGCACCGCACCTCGGCGTTCTCGCCCAGCCGCCGGAACTCTTCGGCGAGCAGACGGCGGACCGCCATGTTCAGGGCGTTCTTGACCTCGGGCCGGTTGATGCGGACCAGCGCCACCCCTTCCCTCGGCCGCTCGACGAGGACTTCCGCCATGTTCTCTCGCTTGGGCATGGTTTCTCCGTGTGCCGGTGATATTCGCAAAGTCGATCGTTAAACCAGGCTGTGCGACAGTAATTTGTAAATAGAGTTGCCCGCTTTTTTCCTAAACCGTGTTGCAGCGGGTGAAGCGGCGGCAGGATAACTTCTCCATTAAAAAAAGGCCATCGCCGTCCAGTCGAGTGTTCTTCCAGCGCCGTTGCGACGAACGGTGGTGAGCCGGCCGGCCTCGGGCTAAACTACGCTCCTTGCAGGGGGTTGGCGGAGAGACGACGCCGTGGAGTTGAGGCGATCAAGACGCTGGGCGTTGGCCTCTCTCGCGGCGGCCGCGGCGTTCGCCTGGCTCGCCGCGGAGGACGCCGGGGATCGCCGGGTGTCCGGCCCGCGCGCGTTTGCCGCCGTTACGCCGGGCGGCGCCGCGCCGGACAGCGCCGCCGCGGCCCGCGTTCGCGCCGACATCGAGAGCGCGCTCGCGCTACTCTCCTTGTCCTGGCCGGTGCGGACCGGGGGCGACGTCATCGTCGCCGAGCGCGACGGCGCCTTTCACATCGTCGTCCCGGGCGTCGTCGTCGAGATGCGGAACGGCGGCGAGTTGGACATCGGGGACATCGAGGCCGTCGCCGAGCCGCGTCGCGACAGGCGCTACGACGTTCGCGTCACCCTGCCCGGCACGATGCTCCTACGCGGCGGAGTCGGTACCAAGACGACGCAGCTCACCATCGGCAAGCAGAGGTTCGAGGGGGTGTGGGCGCCCGCGTTCGGCACCTTCCTTCAACTCGACGCCGCGTACCGCTCCATCCGCGCAGTCACCCACGGCGGTCTGACGACGATGACGCTCGGTGGCGTGACGATCGGCGTCGATTACACGGAATCGTCGCCTGGTTCGTGGGACGGCTTTTCGGTGCTGCGTCTTAGCGATCTGGAGATCGCCGAAAACGAGGCGGCGGAGCGCGTCAAGATCGGCTCGATCGAGGTGCAGAGCCAAGGCCAAGACATGAGGCTCGCCGAGCTGGTCAGCTTCACGCGCGAGTTCAACGCCGCCCTGCAACGCCTCGATGAGTCCGACTCGGAGGAGGCGTTGTCGCTCGCGCTACTTCGGATGTTCGGGGCCATGCCGCGGCTTTACGCCAGCTCGTCGATGGCAGCGAAGGTCGCGGGCATCGAGGTCGAGGACCCGACCGGGGCGCGCACCTTTGGTCTCGAACGGGCCGATTTTTATTTTGCCATCAAGGGCCTCGACAAGGAGCGCTCGCGCATCGAGATACGCTACGAGCACGACGGCCTCGACATTCCCGCGATCGACCGCATCACCCGCGAGTTCGTGCCGCGCCACATGGTCCTCGACGCCGCCGCCGTGGACTTGCCGAACGCGGCGCTCAGCCGGGCCTTGGCCGATTATTCCCGCGATGCGGCAGGATCGGCCCCGGACAACGCGGGCGCCGTGCTCTCCGAACGCATCTCGGCGGCGCTTTTCGAGGCCGCGAGCGAATTCACGATCAATCGCCTGTCGCTCGACGCGCCGGATGTGAGCCTGGTCGCGGACGGCGTGGCGCGGGTCGACCCGGAGGCCGCATACGGCGCCGTCGGCGTGTTCGACGCCACGATTCGCGGGCTCGACAAGCTTCCCGCGTCCCTTGCGGCGATTGCCGCGAAGCAAAATCGTGACGAGGTGATGGCGGCGGCGATGATCGTTGCGATGGTTATCGCGGCCGGCCAACCCGGCGCCGACGGCGGCGCGAAGCTGGAACTGTTTTCCCTCGAAGAGGACATAGCTGAGCCCTTCGTCCGGCTCGCGGTTCTCGTTGGCCGCCTCGGTGGTCGAGCCGGCCTCGGTGGTCGCGAACCCTACGTATAGGATGCAGTCGTCTGGCGCGACCTTCTGCAGCGAGTCTTGGCCGCGCTCGAGGCCGGGACACCGGTCAGGGCGATGGGGGTTCAGCCACAGGAGAGTTTGCTGCTGCAAAGCATGCACCTCATTACCGCGAAACCGGTCATGTACATTGCGAACTTAGCTGAAGGCGGGCTGAAGGATAATCCTTACCTGGAGAGCGTCAGCGCGTATGCCGAGAACGAAGGCGCTCCTGTGGTCGCCATCTGCGCACAAATGGAGGCCGAGCTTGCCCAGCTGGCGCCGGCCGAGCAACAGGAATTCCTGCACGAGCTTGGGTTCAACGAGCCCGGCTTGAACCGGGTGATCGCGGCCGCGTACGAGTTACTCGGACTGCAGACCTTTTACACGGCGGAGGCGCGGGAGGCGCGGGCTTGGACGGTACCGCGGGGCGCGAGCGCGTACGACGCGGCCGGTGAGATCCACACGGACTTTCAGAAGGGCTTTATTCGTGCCGAAGTGATCCCCTACGACCGGTTTATCGCCCGCCGCGGTGAACAGGGCGCGAAGGAGGCCGGAGAGATGCGCCTGGAAGGCAAGGAGTACCTGGTCGCGGACGGCGACGTCATCTACTTTCGCTTTAATGTTTGACTGCGGCCACTTCAATAACCGTGTACCACAAGAACTGAATCAGGGTCAGCAGCGAGCCCTCCGGGATGCGTTCGTCGTCGCCATGCGATCCGCCGGGACCGGCGACATCTTCCTCGCTCCGGACCGGGCCGAAGCCGTAGCACTGTGTGCCCTGCGCGCGAATCTG